>JAJAYY010000163.1 GCA_026785965.1 Sphingomonas bacterium | reverse complement strand
GGCCGAAGATCAGCGACATGCCGCGCCCTTAGCAGCCTCAGGGCCGGTCGGCGAGGAAATGCATCAACTGCGCCAGCGTTTCTTCCATCTGGTCCTGCATCTGGCTGACCAGTTCATTGTCGCGCATATGCTCATGGTCGAGCGGTTTCGAATAGGAGTCCGAAAAGGCCTGCAGATCCTCATCGTCGAAAATGCCCTTGGCGACGAGTTTGGCGACGATCACCAGCAGGCCGTTGGTGTTGGCGATGTTGCCCGCGACCAGCGCCTCGTCGACCAGCGACATGGTGGGGTCGGCGTCCTCGTCGCCGTCGGGATCCGAGTCGGGGTCGGCGGTGATCAGTTCCTCGCTCATCACGCCAATGTGGCGGCTGTGGCGAAATTGGCAAGCACCGACCAGCGCACCGCCTTTTGGGCGATGGCGAGCGTGTGAGCGGCACTCGAACTCGGCAAGTCGATCAGCGCGATGCCGCGTTGTTCGCCGAGCACCTTGCGCCCGATTCGCGCCGCAGTCTGGCCGTTGAAGCCGATCGCCGCCAGCCGCGGCTGGCGCTCGATAAACGCGGCGAGCGGGTTGGCAAGAACGTCGCGCAGGGCCGAATCGAGGCTGCCCGATCGCCGCGCTTCACCGACCACGTCCCACAGCGCGACGCCGCGCGATGCCAGCCGTTCGAGCCGCACGGCATAGCCTGATTCGGCGAGCGGCTCGCCCAGCGCATTGCCGAGCAGCCGCCAGAACTGGTTCTGCGGGTGGGCATAATAGGATTGCGCCGCAAGGCTCGCTGCGCCGGGCAAGCTGCCGAGCAGCAGCAGCGTCGGTGCGGTCGCCCCGACCGGCGCCATCGAACGCTTGAGCGGCTGGTCCATCGGCTTGGCCTTTAGGGTTTGCGCCGCTAAGCCGCCAGCCATGAAGCCCGAAGAGCTGCGCATCGCCCTGTTCTCGGGCAATTATAATTATGTCCGCGACGGTGCGAACCAGGCGCTCAACCGGCTGGTCGATTTCCTCCTGCGCCAGGGCGCCCATGTCCGGATTTACGCGCCGACCGTCGCCAACCCGGCGTTTGAGGCAACCGGCGACTTGGTCAGCGTGCCCGCGATGGCGATTCCCGGGCGCCCCGAATATCGCCTGCCGCTACGCATCCCATTATCGGTCCGCCGCGATCTCGAAGCCTTTGCCCCCAACGTCGTTCACGTCGCCAGCCCCGACATCGTCTCGCATCGCGCGATCAGCTGGGCGCGGGCGCGCGGAATCCCGATTGTCGCGTCGGTCCACACGCGGTTCGAAACCTACCTTGAATATTACCGCCTGCAATGGCTTGAGCCGGCCGTGCGCGGAATCTTGCGCCGCTTCTACGGCCGCTGCGACGCGATTGTCGCGCCCGCCGAATCGACCGCCGCGATCCTTCGCGCCCAGCGCATGAATCGCGATATTTCGATCTGGACGCGCGGCATCGATCGCGAACAGTTCAACCCTGGGCGGCGAAGCGAAGCATTTCGCCAAGAAAATGGCTTCGCGTCCGACGAGGTGGTGGTCAGCTTCCTTGGCCGGTTGGTGCTCGAAAAGGGACTCGACGTGTTCGCCGATGCGATCGACGCCGCCACGCAAAGCGGCGCGGCGCTGCGGGTGCTGGTGATCGGCGACGGTCCGGCGCGCAGCTGGTTCGTCGAGCGACTGCCGCAAGCGATGTTCACCGGGTCGCTCGAAGGCGCCGCGCTGGCTACCGCGCTGGCGTCAAGCGATGTGTTTCTCAATCCGTCGATCACCGAGACCTTTGGCAACGTCACGCTGGAAGCGATGGCGAGCGGCTTGCCGGTGATTGCCGCGGTCGCTTCGGGCGCGACCAATCTGGTCCAGGACGGGGCGACCGGAACGCTGGTCGAGCCCGGCGACATTTCCGCCTACGGACGCGCGCTCAACCGCTATGCCGCCGACGCATTGCTGCGCCAACGGCATGGCGCCGCGGGGCTGGCTTATGCCCAGACCCGCGACTGGGACGCGATCAACGCGGCGGTGATGCACGTCTATGAACGCGTCATCGACCGCCGCGCTCGGCAACGCCTTATTTGAGCCGTTCGATGCGCTGCGCCGCTTCGTCAAGGATTTCAGTAATCTCGTGCACCAGCGCCTCGTCGAACCCGTCATGGGCAACGCGATGGCGCAGCGCGGTCATCAGATTGCCGATCGCCCGGCCGATCGGCGGATGGCGCTTGCCGTCGGCATCGGGAGCGGCCTCGGCCAACCGTTCGAACAGCGCCTCGACCTCGTCCTTATTCTCGTCGAGATGGGCCTTTCCTTCGGTCGTTGCGGCATATGCCTTGCGCGATCCTTCGGCCGCGGCTTCCTCGATCAGCCCCATGTCGGTGAGCATCGTCAGCGTCGGGTAGACCACCCCCGGGCTCCGTGCGTAATCACCCCCGGTGAGGTCCTCGATCGCGCGGATCAGATCGTAACCGTGGCGTGGCTCGTCGGCGATCAGCTTCAATAGCACCAGCCGAAGCTCGCCCGATCCGAACATCCGCCGCCGCCCACGACCGCCGCCATAGCCGCGCCCGCCACGTTCATCGCCGCGATCGCCAAAGTCGAAGTGAAATCCGCGCGGCCCGAAATTCATTGCGAAACCGCGCCCCGAACGCTCGGCGGGTCCCCCGCCCTCATGCCGCCCGCGGCGGCCAAATCCGCGACCCTGAGGGCCGCATCCATGTTCATGTGTGTGCATCTTTATCCTTTCAAGATGGCTCTAAGATATATCTTTGATACATCGTTGCAAGGAGTGTGGTGCAATTTTTTCCGGCGGTGCCTATCTCGGGTCAATGACCGACCTGTTTCCCGATGCGCCAACCGTCGCGCGCGCCGAGCCGAGCGCCGATGCCCCGCTAGCCGATCGCCTGCGCCCGGCGCGGCTCGACGAGATCGTCGGCCAATCGCATCTGACCGGCCCCGAGGGCGCGATCGGACGAATGGTCGCAGCGAAGAAGCTGTCGTCGATCATCCTGTGGGGACCGCCGGGCACCGGCAAGACCAGTATCGCGCGGCTGCTCGCCGATGCGGTGGGGTTGCGCTTCGTCGCGCTGTCGGCGGTGTTTTCGGGAGTCGCCGACCTCAAGAAGATCTTTGCCGAGGCGCGACAGATGGCCAAGGCGGGACAGCGCACCTTGCTGTTCGTCGACGAGATCCACCGCTTCAATCGCGCCCAGCAGGACGGTTTTCTGCCGTTCGTCGAGGACGGAACGATCATTTTGGTTGGCGCGACCACCGAGAATCCGAGTTTCGAGCTCAATGCCGCGCTGCTGAGCCGCGCGCAGGTGCTGATCCTCCACCGGCTCGACGAGGCGGCGCTTGGCGAGTTGCTGGAGCGGGCCGAGACGATCGCCGGCGCATCGCTCCCGCTCGACGCCAACGCCCGCGCCGCGCTGGTCGCCAGCGCCGACGGCGATGGGCGCTTCGTCTTGAACCAGGCCGAGACTTTGCTCGACTTGAAGCTTGAGGCGCCGCTCGACCCCGCCGGGCTTGCCGCTTTGCTCCAGCGCCGGGTCGCGGTCTACGACAAGGACCGCGAAGGCCATTACAACCTCATCTCGGCGCTCCACAAATCGTTGCGGGGGTCGGATCCGCAGGCGGCGCTTTACTATCTCGCGCGGATGCTGACGGCAGGCGAGGAGCCGCTTTACCTGCTGCGCCGCCTGGTCCGCTTCGCCAGCGAGGACATCGGCCTCGCCGACCCACAGGCTTTGATCCAGTGCCTCGCGGCCAAGGATGCCTATGATTTCCTCGGCTCGCCCGAGGGCGAACTGGCGATCGTCCAAGCGTGTCTTTACTGTGCTACCGCCCCCAAATCGAACGCCGCGTATATGGCGCAAAAGGCGGCATGGCGGTCGGCCAAGGAAACCGGGTCGCTGATGCCGCCGATGAACATCGTCAACGCCCCGACCAAGCTGATGAAGCAGGTCGGCTACGGCAAGGGCTATCAATATGATCACGACGCCGAGAACGGATTTTCGGGCGCCAACTACTGGCCCGACGCGATCGATCCGCAGCAGTTCTACGCCCCGACCGACCGCGGCTTCGAGGCCAAGTTGAAGGAGCGCCTCGCCTGGTGGGACGAGCGACGCGAGCGCTGAACGCCGGTACTTCGCCGCACCAACGCGATCGCTGCCCTTAGCGGCTTGGCGATGACAAAAGGGGCCGCGCCGAGGCGCGGCCCATTCGCGTGGCTCGGTGCAAGCGTGTGACCTGCTAAAGCAGATAGACGGCGTGGAAGAACTTGGCTTCAAACGCATTCGGGCCCGACGGACCGGAGTCCGCACCGTAGGTGTAGAAGGTCGTGCCATCGACCACCACCGAGCCGGTGTAGTTGAGCGCATCGACCACCTTCGTGCCGTTTCGGATCTGCACCTCGCTCGATCCGAACAGGTTCAATTCCTTGTCGGCATCGAACAGGATGCGACCATCGCCATCGGGATCGGACAAAGCGACCGTCGTCCACAGGCGGTCGCCGCCGTTGAAGTCGCTGATCCGGTCGAATCCAGTTTCGGCGCGATTGTCGAACAGGAAAATGTCGCCGCCCTGCCCGCCGCTCAGTTGGTCATCGCCGGTTCCGCCGATCAGCAGGTCGGCACCGCGCTCGCCGGAGAGCGAGTCATTGCCCGCGCCGCCGTCGAGCTGGTCGTCGCCATTGCCGCCGTAGAGCTGGTCGATGCCCGACCCGGCGCGCGCGCTGTCATCGCCATTATTGCCGCGCAACGTCTCATTGGCAGCACTGCCGTAGAGCTCATCGCTGCCATTGCCGCCGATCAGGAATGGATCGTCGACGAACATCGCCAGCAACTGGCCGGGTTCGACCGTCGCCGGAACGAGGGTCGCCTTGTGGATCTGGGCGTCGAGCAGATAGGCATGGGTGTCGCTGTCGCCGAGCAAGGCGGTGACGTCGATCACCCCCGAACTTTCCTAATCCTGCGTGATAAAGCCCGGCGCGCCCGAAGTGAACAGCGCCGGATCGAAGCCAGCAATCTGAGTTAGCGTGTCGCTGGCGATGTCGTAGGACCAGATTTTGGCGACGTAGCTTTGGTTGCCCGGATCTTCCTGCAGGATGACCTTGCCGTCGGCGACCGAGATGTTGTCGAACATCTTCTGGCCTTCGCTGCCGTCAAGCACCGCGACGATTGTCCCGCCAAGCTGCGGGTTGGTGATGTCGATGAAGGTCGCCTGGTACTGCCGCGAATTGCCGGTGAAGCTGTTGGTAGTGACGAAATAGAGCACATTGGGATGCTGCGGATCCCACGCACTGTCCTCGGGGCGCAGGAAGCTGGTCACGCCTTCGGCCTCGCTCTCGGCGTCGAGTTGCGCGCCGGTCAAGTTGCTGACGTCGCCGCCGGCGCCCATTTCCTGAAGCGTAAAGGTGCCGTTGGCGGGCGCGCCATTGACCTCGTCGATGACCCCGCTGACCTTGATTCCGTAAAGATCGCCGTTGGTCAGCCCAGCCTTGGCAATCTCGCTTCCGGTCGCCTGTTTCTGGCCGATGTAAAGATAGACTTGGCCGTTCAATCCGTCGTCGGTCACTGCGACGATCGTCTTATCCTGTGCAAAGGGATTGGCGACCGCATTTTCGTAACTCAAATTGCCCAGCGACGGCAGTTCGAACGCGGTCCCGGCGTTGGCACCAGTGACGATCGTCGCGAACCCACGGCCTTCGGAACCCGACTCCTCGCCGGTGAGGTAGATGCGCGTCTGGGTGCCCAAGTTTGACGCGGCGTTGTAGAATGCGCTGACTTCAGGAAGGTCGCTCGAGCAAAGGCGGTTGAAGACGTTGGTGCTGCTGCTGAAATAGCTGTCGGTTGCGTCGTTCCACAATTGCACCGACTGGATGAGATCATCCGAGCTGACGATCGCGAGCGTCGTCTTGTCGATTACCAGCCGATCGACATAGGCGCCGATCGCGCCATGGTCGCGGACGATTCCGGCGGACTCGCGAAGCTCGTGATTGACGAGCACGGTGATCGTGCCGTCGCCATTGTCGAACGCGCCGAGGCCGTCGGGGATTCCGCCGAACACACCGCCTCCGGGAAGCGCGTCGCCGACGGTCACAATCGAGGTAAATCGAACGTTGGGCTCGGACGCCAAGAGATAGGGCGAGGTCGAGGTCGATGGCGCAATGAGGGGGAAGAACGGCATGGTCGCGACTCCGTTGAAAGGCTGCTGGTGAGTCGCTTCCTAAGGTCGAGCGATTGCGGTTTTGCGGTCAGGCGATGACACTATGGCGTCGGCACCGATCGCTCCCCGACGCGCCGATGACAGGATAATGATGCGTCGTTCGCTTGGCAGTTGAGGCGCATGACCGAAGCGCGCTACACAGGCATCCGAACGCACAAGCAGGGGTGCCCACGCACATGTACCAGACCCAACCGCCCGCCCAATATTGGCAGAATCAGCTCGTCGAATGGGGGCCGCGCGTGTTGTTCGCGATCCTGATTTTCGTCGCCACTCACTTCATCGCCAAGGCGGTGCAATGGGGGATTTCGCGGATCGTCGACAAAATGCCGATCCTCAAGCGCCATCCCGGGGTCGGCGGCGATAGCGTTGGCAAGGAATTGGGCCGCCTCGCTTACTGGCTGGTGTGGCTGGTCGGCCTGATCGCGGCGCTCCAGCCGCTCGGCCTGTCGGGGGTGCTGACCCCGGTCACCAGCCTGACCAACGAAGTGTTCGCGTTCCTGCCGCGGTTACTCGGCGCGGGGCTGTTCTTTTTCGCCGGGCTGATCCTCGCGCGGATCGTCCGCCACGTCATCGAAGCGGCGTTGGGCGCGCTCAATCTCGAGCGGTTGGCGAGCCGCGCCGGCCTCAAGTTGGGCGACACGCCGGTTGCCGTGGACAGTAGCGGAACCGCCACCGACGGCGCCGCGCCCGTGCGCAGCTCGATTGCGCGCGCGGTCGGGGTTACCGTTAGCGCGACGATCATCATCTTCGCCGCGATCGGCGCGCTCCAGATTCTCCAGATCTCGGCGATTTCGGATCCCGCGACGGCGATGCTCAACACCATCGCCACCGCCATTCCGCGCGTGCTTGCGGCGATGGTGTG
>JAJAYY010000162.1 GCA_026785965.1 Sphingomonas bacterium | reverse complement strand
GATGTCCACTAACGATATGGCCGGCTCCGCATCCGGCCCCGTGCGTCCTGAGCGCCGGGCGCAGCCCGTAGGCGACGGGCGATGGCGCCTGCGCCCTTCGACTTCGCTCAGGACGAACGGACTGGTTTGCGTGACAATGATATTGGCCTTGTCCGCGTGCCGCGCGGAGCCCGCACCACCGCGCTTTCCCGAGGCCCGCCGCCTGGTCGCGCCGATCGTGTCGGACAGTTTCTCGACCGAGGATGCACGTGACCGCCTGGGGGAGGCCGAGGAGGTGATGGCCTTCGCCGGGATCACGGCGGGAATGTCGGTCGCCGACATTGGCGCAGGCGAAGGTTATTACACGGTTCGGCTGTCACCGATCGTCGGGCCGCGCGGGCGCGTGCTGGCGCAGGATATCATCCCCGGTACCCGCGACCGGCTCGCCCAGCGGGTCCAGCGCGACGGGCTCGACAATGTCTCGGTGCGCCTCGGCAAGCCCGACGATCCGCGACTTCCCGCCGCCTCGTTTGACCGTATCTTCCTCGTCCACATGTATCATGAGGTCGAACGGCCTTATGAATTCTTGTGGAATTTGCGCGCCGGGCTGAAGCCAGGCGCCGAAGTGATCGTGGTCGATGCCGATCGCCCGGTCGAGCGGCACGGCATGCCGCCCCGACAACTGATCTGCGAGATGAGCTCGGTCGGCCTTGCCCCGGTGCGCAATACGCAATTGGAAGGGTCGGGAAATTACGCCGCTGCGTTCCGCGCGCTGCGCCCACGCCCGGCTCCCGAGGCGATCGAGCCTTGCCCGGTCACGCCTCGGGGCTGATCGGCAGCGAACGGTCGCGCTTGTAAGACGAGCTTCAGCCCACGATCACGGATCCGGGTCGAGGCTAGAGCAGCCCCATGCGGCGAAAGCTTCGGCACTCGCCGCCCGCCGCGAACACCAAATGGTCGACGACCGCGAGATCCATCGCTTCGCCCGCCGCGGCGAGCTGCCGAGTGGCGCGGCAATCGCTCGCGCTCGGGGTCGGATCGCCGCTGGGGTGGTTATGCGCCAGCACCACCCCCGTGCTGCCCAGCCGGGCGGCGTCGGCGATGATCGATCGCACCGACAGCCCGACCGCCCCGTCGTGGCCGTCGTGGCCGTCGTGGCGGGCCAGATGGATGCAGCGCGCGGCATCATCGAGGTGCGCGACCCACAATTGCTCATGGCTCGCCGCTGCATCGTTAAAACAGGGCGCGAAGAAGCGGCGCGCGGCAAGATGGCCGGCCAGGATCGCGGGGTTTTCGGCACGCTGAACCTTCATGCATCGCAAGCTAGGCGCGGCGTGGCCGACTGCCCACGACAACCCGGTCCAAAGTGGCGAGACTTGGGCGGTGCAAAGGGGCTGGACCCGCCGTCTGGCACCGCTAGGGTAGAGCGATGCGCTCCTACCTCGACCTCATGCAGCAGATCCTCGACACCGGTGTAGAACAGATGGACCGCACCGGCACCGGGACGCGCTCCTTGTTCGGCGCGCAGTTGCGCTTCGACCTTGCCGACGGCTTTCCGCTGATGACGACGAAAAAGCTCCATTTACGATCAATCATCGTCGAACTGCTGTGGTTTTTGCGCGGCGACACCAATGTCCGCTGGCTTCAGGAGCGCAAGGTCAGCATCTGGAACGAGTGGGCCGACGAGGCAGGCGAGCTTGGCCCGGTCTATGGCAAGCAATGGCGCGACTGGGAGGCAGCCGACGGACGCCACATCGATCAGATCCGCGGCCTGATCGACCTGATCCGCCGCGACCCCGCGTCGCGCCGCCAGATCGTCACCGCGTGGAACCCGGGCGAGATCGACCGCATGGCGCTCGCCCCATGCCATTGCCTGTTTCAGACCCAGGTTGCGGCCGGCCGGCTCAACTTGCAGCTTTACCAGCGCTCGGCCGATTTCTTCCTCGGCGTTCCGTTCAACATCGCCAGCTATGCGCTGCTGACCCACATGCTGGCGCGCGAGTGCGGGCTGGAGCCCGGCGTGTTCGTGTGGACCGGCGGCGACGTTCACCTGTACTCGAACCACCTCGACCAGGCCCGCCTTCAGCTATCCCGCGACCCGCGCCCGCTGCCGCGCCTAGTGATGAAGGATCGCGGGCAAGCGATCGATGCCTTTGAACCGGACGACTTCGCCTTCGAAGGCTATGATCCGCATCCGCACATCGCGGCGCCGGTCGCCGTATAAAAACATTTCGCCTCCGTGATGGCACCATTGGCGAAGTTCGGCGTTCGTTCATTCGTCAGACAGGAGAAAAGATCATGCTGCGCAAGATTGTGACTGTGGCTCTCATTGGGAGCAGCCTCGCTATGGCCGCCTGCAATACCGTTCGCGGTGCTGCGCGCGACGTGAACTCAGCCGCTAATGCGGTCGACAACGCGACGTGATGACTCCATGGTCCGATCGCCTTTTCGTTAAGGAGATTTGACCATGGCTCGTAAGTTTTTGACCGCCCTTGTAATCACCGGCTCGCTCGCAATGGCCGCCTGCAATACCGTTCGCGGTGCGGGCGAGGATCTTGGATCCGCCGCCAATGCGACCGAGAATGCGATCAACAAGTAAGCACTGAATCTGCGACAAGATGCCCCGTCGGCTTCGGCCGGCGGGGTTTTTTGTTTCTCCTCGCGGTGGCCAAAGTCGTACAAAAAAGGCCGCCGCCCCGGGTGGGCGCCGGCCTTGATTGATCAATCCGAGCGAGGGTTAGTCGTTCAGATATTCGCCGGCGTCGGCGTCGGTGCCATTGCCCGAGGGCGTGACGCTCTCGAGCGGATCGCTGTGGATCGCGGCTTCGGGACCCTGCGCTAGCTCGGCGGCATGCTCTTCGGCGGCGGTGTCGGGCGCGATCAGCGATTCCTGCAGCTTGCGCTGCTGGGCGCGGAGCGCGACGTCACGGCTCGACGCCGCCACCCGCATCCGGTTCATGCCGGCACCGGTTCCCGCCGGGATCAGCCGGCCAACGATGACATTTTCCTTCAACCCGTTGAGCGTGTCGATCTTGCCCTGGACCGAAGCCTCGGTCAGCACGCGGGTGGTTTCCTGGAACGAAGCCGCCGAGATGAAGCTGCGGGTCTGCAGCGACGCCTTGGTGATGCCAAGCAGGACCGGACGCCCTTCGGCATGCTTCTGCTTCTTGTCGAGCTTGGCATTGAGCTCGTCCATTTCCTCGCGATCGACTTGCTCGCCGGCCAGCAGGATGGTGTCGCCGCCGTCAGTAATCTCGACCTTCTGCAGCATCTGGCGAACGATCACCTCGATGTGCTTGTCGTTGATCTTGACGCCCTGGAGTCGATACACTTCCTGAATCTCGGTGACGAGATATTCGGCCAGCGCGACCACGCCCAACACTTCGAGGATGTCGTGCGGATCGGGCGAGCCGCCGACGAGGTTGTCGCCGCGCTTGACGTAATCGCCTTCCTGGACGTCGATCACCTTCGACTTCTGGACCAGGTAGGCGACCTCTTCCGAACCGTCGTCGGGGATGATCACGATCTTGCGCTTGGCCTTATAGTCCTTCTTGAAGCTGACCTTGCCCGAGATTTTGGCGATGATCGCCGCATCCTTGGGCTTGCGCGCCTCGAACAGCTCGGCAACGCGCGGCAGACCGCCGGTGATGTCGCGCGTCTTGGCGGCTTCACGCGGCAAGCGAGCGAGCACTTCGCCGGCTTCGACCGTGGCCCCGTCCTCGATCGCGATGATCGCGCCCGGCAGCAGGCGATACAACGCGCCCTCGACCTGATCCTCGCCCAGCAAAGTGAGGCGCGGACGAAGGTCTTCCTTCTTCGACTTGGCGAGGTCGTCCATTACCACGCGTTGTGTGATTCCGGTCGATTCGTCGGTCTGTTCGGCGAGCGTGCGATTGTCAATCAGGTCCTGATACTTGACCTGGCCGGCGCGCTCGGTGATCACCGGCGCGTAGGACGGGTCCCACTCGGCGATGCGATCGCCACGGCTGACGATATGGCCGTTCTCACACAGCAGATGCGCGCCGTACGGGATGCGGTGGCTCGACAGTTCGCGACCATCAATGTCGAGGATCGCGACTTCGCCCGACCGCGACAGCGACACGTGGCGGCCGCGCGGATCGGTGATCGTCGGCATGTCGCGAAGCTCGATCGTGCCATCGACCGGCGCTTCGAGGTTCGACTGCTCGTTGAGCTGCGCCGCGCCGCCGATGTGGAACGTCCGCATCGTCAGCTGGGTGCCGGGCTCGCCGATCGACTGCGCCGCGATCACGCCGACCGCTTCGCCGATGTTGACCGGGATGCCGCGCGCCAGGTCACGCCCGTAGCAGCGAGCGCAAACGCCTTGCTTCGAAGCGCACACCAAAGGCGAGCGGATCTTGATGCCCTGGAGGCCGATCGCTTCCAGCGTCGCCACCATCGGTTCGTCGAGCAGGGTGCCCT
>JAJAYY010000161.1 GCA_026785965.1 Sphingomonas bacterium | reverse complement strand
CGGTGGCGGTGATCACCGCCAATTAACAGCTGCGTGGAGGCAGGGAGCTGCCGCTGAAATCCATTGTGGACGAAGGCATCGCCCTGGGCGGCTGCGATTCGGTCAGGAGCGTGACTGTGTTCCAGCGCACGCCCACCGCAGTCAACATGGTGGCCGGTCGTGACAGCTTCATGCACGAGGTGATGGCGGCCGAGTCCACCGACTGTCCGCCCGAGATGGTGGGCGCCGAGCACCCGCTGTTTGTGCTCTATACCTCGGGATCGACCGGCAAACCCAAGGGCGTAGTCCATACCACCGGCGGCTATGCAACCTGGGCGGCGGCGACCTTCGACTGGGTGTTCGACCACCGTGAGGACGATATTTTCTGGTGCACCGCCGACGTCGGCTGGATCACCGGGCACAGTTACACCGTCTATGGCGCGCTGCTCAACGGCGCGACCACGGTGATGTTCGACGGCGTTCCCAATTACCCCGACGCGGGCCGATTTTGGGAGACGTGCGACCGGCTCGGTGTGACGATCTTCTACACCGCCCCGACCGCGATCCGCGCGTTGATGCGCGACGGCGACGCCCCAGTGACGGCGCACAAGCGCTCCTCAATCCGTTTGCTCGGCACGGTCGGCGAACCGATCAACCCCGAAGCGTGGGAATGGTATTGGCGAGTCGTCGGTGACGCTCGCTGCCCGATCGTCGACACCTGGTGGCAGACCGAGACTGGTGGAACATTGATCGCCAATTTTCCCGGCGCAATGATCATGAAGCCGGGATCGGCGAGCCGCCCGATGCCCGGGGTCGAGCCGCTGCTGGTCGACGCCGAAGGCCATGAGCTCCACGGTACGGCCAGCGGCAACCTCTGCCTGCGCACCTCGTGGCCGGGCCAGATGCGCGCCGTGTGGGGCGATGACGAGCGCTTTTTCGCGACCTATTTCAGCACCTATCCCGGGCTCTATTTCACCGGCGACGGATGCCGCCGCGACGACGACGGCTATTATTGGATCACCGGGCGGGTCGACGATGTGATCAACGTCTCGGGCCACCGCGTCGGCACCGCCGAGGTCGAGAGCGCACTGGTCGCCCACCCTCACGTCGCCGAGGCTGCCGTGGTCGGGGTGGCGCACGATCTCAAGGGCCAGGGTATCCACGCCTTTGTCACGCTTAACCGTGGCATCGAAGGCAGTAACGCGATCCGCGGCGAGCTCAACCAGGAAGTGCGCAAGCATATCGGCGCGCTCGCCACGCCCGAGCATATCCAGTTCGCCCCGGCGCTGCCCAAGACCCGCAGTGGCAAGATTATGCGCCGCGTGCTGCGCAAGATCGCCGAGGGTCAAAGCGACGGCTTCGGCGACATATCGACTCTCGCCGATCCAGCGGTGGTCGAGGCGCTGGTCAAGGGGCGCGGAGCTTAGTGACCGCGTGGCGCGTTGCGCTTGCATGTTCCGTCCCCTCATCCTTGCCGTCGCGCTGGTCGGCTGCACCGCCGCGGCCCCCGCCAACCAACCCGCCGGGTTCGATCCGCTGGCGTTCTTCTCCGGCGCGTCGCGCGGCGAGGGCCAGCTGAGGATCGCGCTCAAGGCCCCGGTCACCATCCGCGTCGAAAGCCAGGGCCGGGCCGACGGCAATGGCGGGATCATCATCGATCAGACCATAAGCGAAGGCACCAAGCCGCCGCGCCAGCGCCGCTGGACGCTTCGCCAGACGTCGGCGACGACGATGTCGGGGACGATCACCGATACCCCGGGACTGGTCAGCGGGCGTATGCGCAATGGCCGTCTGCACCTCAACTACAAGATGAAGAACGGGCTCAAGGCCGAGCAGACCCTGACCCTCCAGCCCGGCGGGCGAAGCGTGGTCAACAAGATGGTGGTGCGCAAAATGGGCATCGCGGTCGCCCACCTCGATGAACTGATCACCAAGACCAGCTAGCTCCCCCTTGCGGCAGGCGCCGCGCGCGCTATCCCTCTCGCCCAGGGGGAGCCAATGAACCACACCGCACGAAAGCCTTGGTCGATGGTCCGCGTCGTCACCGCTTCATCGGCGGGGACCGCGTTCGAATGGTATGACTTTTTCATCTTCGGCAGTCTCGCGGCGGTCATTTCCAAGGTGTTCTTCGCCAGCCTTGAGCCGACCGCAGCGATGATCGCCGCGCTCGGCCTGTTCGCTGCCGGTTTCGCCTTCCGGCCTCTGGGTGCAATCATCTTCGGCGTGATGGGCGACCGCGTCGGGCGCAAGGCGACCTTCCTGACGACGGTCAGCCTGATGGGCGGCGCGACTTTCGCCATCGGGCTGCTGCCGACCTATGAGCAAGCGGGGATGCTCGCCCCGGCGCTGCTCATCCTGCTGCGCATCTGCCAGGGCACCGCGCTGGGCGGCGAATATGGCGGTGCGGCGATTTACGTTGCCGAGCATGCCGAACAGCACCGCCGCGGCTGGGCAACCGGCTGGATCCAGTCGTCGGCCGGGATTGGCCTGATCGCCGCGCTGGGCGTGATCCTGCTTACCCGCACCCTGCTCGGCGAGGAGGCGTTCGCGGCCTGGGGCTGGCGCATTCCGTTCCTGTCGTCGATCATCCTGCTTGGTATTTCGGTGTGGATGCGGGTCAAGCTGAGCGAGAGCCCGGCGTTCACCAAGCTCAAGCAGGAGGGCAATGTCACCACGGCACCGCTGCGCGAGGCGTTCGCCGACCGCGCCAATCTGAAGCTCGTGCTGATTGCTTTCTTCGGCTTCATGGCCGCCCAGGGCGCGGTCTGGTATTCGACCTTTTTCTACATCCAGGTGTTCCTCGAAAAGACGCTCGGAATGGCGGGGGCGACGGTCAATCTGGTGATCATGGCGATGACCATCGTCTCGGCCCCGCTCTACGTCCTGTTCGGCTGGCTCAGCGACCGAGTGGGACGCAAGCCGGTGATGGTCGGCGGCATGCTGCTCGCACTGGTCGCCTACATCCCCGGCTATCACGCCATCGCCGAGGCGGTGAACCCCGCGCTCGCCGCTGCACAGCGCGCCACCCCGGTGGTGGTCGAAACCAATCGCGCGAGTTGCTCGGTCCAGTTCGACCCCGCCGGAACGCGCCGCTTCACCACCGCTTGCGACGTCGCCAAGGGACAATTGGCGACCGCCGGGATCGGCTATACCGAGCGCGCCTCGGCCGACGGCGCGACCCGCATCCGGGTTGGCGATGACATGCTCGACGTCCGTTCGGGCGCGGGCTTCGACGGGCCCGGCCTCAAGGCGCTCAAGAAGGACACCGGGGACCAGCTCAAGGGCCTGCTTGCTGCCAACGGCTACCCGGCCAGCGCCGACCTGACGGCGGTCGATTGGGTTCGCCTGATCGGCTGGATGCTGGTGTTCGTGGTCGGCGCCTGCGCTCTCTACGGGCCGCAAGCCGCAGCGCTGGTCGAGATGTTCCCGACCCGCATCCGCTACACCGCGATGAGCCTGCCTTACCATGTCGGCACCGGCTGGGTTGGCGGCTTCCTGCCGGTGACCAGTTTCGCGCTGGTCGCGATCACCGGCAACATCTTCGCCGGCCTGTGGTACCCGATCTTCTTCACCGGGCTGTCGCTAGTCTGCGCGTTGATCTGGATGGAGGAAACCAGCGGCAAGGCGCTCGACTGAGAAGGGGCAATAACCCCTATTGGACCGGGCCGCCGTTCATCTCGCTCGGGCAATTCTCCTGCCCCGGCTTATGAATGTGGTCGCCGTGAACAAAGCTTCCGTCCGGCAGGAAGCCACCCGCCATGATCTTCGCCGCCGCGCCGCGCGGATCGCTGCGTTGTGCAGGCATGATCACGCCCCGCGATTGATTGGCGTTGGCCAGCGCCGCGGCTTGCGCGGCGGTGCCTGCGGCATCCGGCCGCCCCTCGGCGGAACAGGCGGCGAGGAGCAACAGCGGTGCTATAAATCTCATCAAAAAACTCCTCTCAACTTGTCGCGCAGAAACTTGGCGCGGCGGGGTTGCGGCAGAGATCGGGCGCATGCCGGGTCGAGCGCCAGTAATCGGCAAGCCCGATACGCGTCACGAGCCGAGCATAAGCGGGGTCGTTTGCCGCCGCCGCGAGATTGGGCTCGAACAGCACGTCGGCAACCCAGATGCTGTTTTGCTCGATCAATCGCGCCGCGGCGTCGATCGCCTCGGTTCGCGCGCCGAGCGCCGCGAGCGCCGACACCACCAGCCGGTCGTTCTTGCGGCGGTCGAGGCTCAACGCCTTGAGTTGGCCGATCGTCCTGGCGCGCGCCGAGGCATCGCCCGACTGAAGCGCTTCGAAGGTCGCCACTAGCCCATCGCGGCTTCCCGAATTGAGATGCAAAGCGGAATCGTGGAGCAGGGCGAGCGCTTCGGGATAGCGTTTGGTCCAAAAGGCCGACTTGATCTTCATCACCTGGAGCGAAGCGGCATAGGGCCACACCTCCAATATCTTTCCCAATATCTGGTCGGCCTCATCACTTCGTCCGACTGCATAAAGGGCATGCACGAGCCGGACATTGCTGCGCGGGGCGAGCGGCTGCATGTCGTGGCCGCGCTGGAACTGATCGACCGCTTCCTCCATTCGCCCGACCGAAACGAGGAAATCGCCGTAGAGTTGGCGCTCGCAACCGCATTCGGTCGGGCGAACGCTGATCGCCTTATTGAGCATCGCCTCGCGCTGGGCATAGGCGCGCAGCGGCAACAGTCCGGCCTGAACCATATAGCCTTCGGGATTTTGCGGATCGATCTCGAGCGCCGTGCGCGCAGCGAAGGCTGCCTCCTGGCGCAGCGCATCGACCTTGCCGAAACCCTCGCGCCGAGTCAGTGGAAGCGCGGTCAGGGCTCGTGCCGACCAACCGAACGAAAAGTCGGGCGCGGCCTCGGTCACCCGTCGCGCCGCATCGAGCATGCGGTCCTCGGTGGATGAGCCGCCCCAGAATTCGTTGCAGAACTGAAGATAGAGCGACAGCGCCTTGTCGGTCAGCGTCGTCGAGTGCGCCGCCGCCCCCCACAAAGCGCAGCGCACGATCTGACTGGCCGAAACCGCGACTTGGCGCGGCGCAAGCATCTCCGCGACGCGCGGCGTGTCGAACGTCTGCGACCACAGCAAAACCCCGCTCCGGTCATTCTTGAAGTTCACGGTGAAGCGCAGCAGGCGATCGATCTCGCGCACGCTGCCGTCGATCAGGAAGGGCGAGGCCCGCGCCGCCCTGGTGTCGCCGCTCATCACCACCGTGACTGCATTTTCGATGCTGAACGCGGCCATCAATTCCTGGTGCAGCGCCTCGGGCAGGCCGCGCGGCACATCGGGCGAGATAATTGCGAACCCGCCGAGTCGAACATTGGGCTGGATCGCTGCCTCCGCGCCGCGGCCGCCGAGCGCAAACCAACCGCCCACCACGGTCGCGAGCAATGCCGCCGTGACAAGCGGCGCGGCGACTCGCTTGCCCGGTTTCGCGCTGAGCGGCGCGATCGATGCAACCTCCTCAAACTCTTCCTCAGCGGGGATAGCTTTGATCTGTTCGGCGGCAAGTTGATAGGCCCGGATCGGCTCCCCGATGTTCTTGAGCTTCTGCTCGCCCATGTCCTCGAACGGCAGGCCGAGCCGTCGCAAATCTTCCCACGCGCGGCGCGACACGCAAATTCCGCCAATCGGCGCCAGCGGTTCGAGCCGCGCCGCGACATTGACCCCGTCGCCAAATACGTCGCCATCGTCGAGGATGATGTCGCCGACATTAATTCCGATGCGCAACATCAGCTGCTGGTCGTCAGCAACACCGTGGCTATTCGTGATCAGGGCCCTCTGGACCGAGCAGGCGCAGTGAAAGGCGTCGACGACGCTGCCGAACTCGACCAGGAAGCCGTCGCCAGTGGTCTTGACGACGCGGCCATGCTTGCGCGCGACGCACGGATCCATGATGTCGCGGCGAAGCGCCTTCACCCGGCGAAGAGTACCCTCCTCGTCGATTCCCATCAGGCGGCTGTATCCAACCACGTCGGCCGAAACGATCGCCGAGAGCCGTCGCTCCATACGCGCTGCAACCATCAGCATCCCTTTCGCCGGGGGCTTGGGGAACTTATGGACCCAAGTTGGCGCGGGTGCCAGCCAACTTCTAATCTGGATCAATCTCGCTGCCGGAATCTTTCGTCACTTGGCCATCGGCGAAAAAACGCTTTCCGGCGTCGCTGGCTTAATTGCGGAGGCCGGCGGCAGCGCGGGCGCGCGCTGCGATCGCGCTGAGGTCGGTCTCGCCGCCGGGCACGATCCAGCTTCCGCCGACGCACACCACCGACGGGTGCGCCAGCCACGCCGGCGCGCTTGCTTCGGTAATGCCGCCGGTCGGGCAGAATTGGATCGCGGCGAACGGCCCCGCCAGCGCTTTCAACGCAGACAGCCCGCCGGCAGCTTCGGCCGGGAAGAATTTGAACCGATCGAGCCCGAGGTCGAGCCCGCGCATGATGTCGCCGGCAGTGGCGATTCCGGGCAGGAACGGGACGCCGCTGGCAATTGCCGCGCGGCTCAGGCGTTCGGTCAGTCCGGGCGCAACGATGAACCTGGCGCCGGCATCGATCGCCGCGCCAAGCATCGCCTCGTTGAGCACGGTCCCCGCGCCGACTATTGCGCCGTCGACCCTGGCCATCGCGTGCATCGCGGCGAGCGCTCCAGGCGTGCGCAGCGTCACTTCGATCACCGGCAACCCGGCCTTGACCAGGGTCTCGGTGAGCGCGGTCGGGTCAAGCGTGCCGTCGATCACCAGCACCGGGATGACTGGCGCCAGCCGCATGATCCGATCGATCGTCATGATACGCCTTCCATCGCGTGAAGCATCGCCGATGCGCCATGCTCGGCATTGTCGGCGGTGTGGCGCATGAACGAGAATAATTCGCGCCCGGTGCCGAGAGGCGATGGCGGCGGGGACGCAGGATCGCGCAGCGCAAGGTCGACGTCGATCACGTCGAGCAGCCCGTTCGGACCGCACAGACGCACCACATCGCCATCGCGCAATCGCGCCAGCGGGCCATCGTTGAGCGCTTCGGGGCAGACGTGAATCGCGGCCGGCACCTTGCCGCTCGCCCCCGACATCCGCCCGTCGGTGACCAAAGCGACCTTATACCCCTTGTCCTGCAGCACGCCGAGCGGCGGGGTCAATTTGTGCAATTCGGGCATGCCATTGGCGCGCGGTCCCTGGAACCGCACCACCACCACCACGTCGCGATCGAGTTCGCCCGCCTTGAACGCGGCGAGGACCTCATCCTGGTCGCCGAAGATCCGACACGGCGCTTCGATCGTCCAGCGCTCGGGGCTGACCGAGCTGGTCTTGAAGATCGCGCGGCCCAAATTGCCCTCGACCAGCCGCATCCCGCCATCGGCGAGGAACGGGTCGGATATTGCGCGCAGCATGTCGGGGTTGGTCGAGGCCGTGACGTCGGTCCAGGCGAGCGCATCGCCATCGAGCGCGGGCACGCTCGCATAAGCCCCGAAATCTTCTCCGCCGGCGCACAAGATGTCGCCGTGGAGCAGCCCCGCATCGAGCAGCGCCCGGGTGACGAACGCCATCCCCCCGGCCTGGTGAAAATCGTTCACGTCGCCCGATCCGTTGGGATAGACCCGCGCCAGCAGCGGCACCGCGTGCGACAGCGCGTCGAGGTCCTCCCAGTCGATCATGATTCCCGCCGCGCGGGCAATCGCCGGAATGTGGATCGCGTGGTTGGTCGATCCGCCCGTTGCGAGCAGCCCGACCGTGGCGTTGACGATCGCGCGCTCATCGACGCATTCGCCCAATGGCCGCACCTTGGCGCTCGCCAGCGCCGCCAGCCGATGGACCGCGGCGCGGGTCAACGCTGCACGCAGCGGCGTGCCCGGGTTGATGAAAGCGGCGCCGGGGATGTGCAGCCCCATCAGCTCCATCATCATCTGGTTCGAATTGGCGGTGCCATAGAAGGTGCAGGTGCCCGCGCCATGATAGCTCGCCGCCTCCGCCGCGAGTAGCTCCTCCTTGCTCGCTTTGCCCTCGGCGAACAGCTGGCGGATGCGCTGCTTCTCGCGGTTGGCGAGCCCCGACGGCATCGGCCCGGCGGGGATCAGCAAGGTCGGAAGATGGCCGAAGCGAAGCGCCCCGATCAGCAGCCCGGGGACGATCTTGTCGCAAATGCCGAGCAGCGCGACGCCTTCGAACATTGCGTGGCTGAGCGCGACGGCGGTTGCCATCGCGATGACATCGCGGCTGCCCAGCGACAGGTCCATTCCGGTCTGGCCTTGCGTTACGCCGTCGCACATCGCCGGCACGCCGCCCGCCACCTGCGCGGTGGCGCCGGCTTCACGCGCGAACAGCTTGATCTGTTCGGGGTAGCGGCCATAGGGCTGATGCGCCGAAAGCATGTCGTTGTACGCGGTGACGATGCCGATGTTCATCGCGGCGCCGCCG
>JAJAYY010000160.1 GCA_026785965.1 Sphingomonas bacterium | reverse complement strand
GATTGGTAAAGTGCCGGTGCCGATGCCGAGCGGCGTGTCCGCTTCGGTCGAGGGCGCATTGCTGTCGGTCAAAGGTCCCAAGGGGACGCTCACCATGCCGATGCTCGACGACATCAGCTATGGCATCGAAGACGGCCAGATCGTGGTCAAGCCGGCCAACGAGACCAAGCGCGCGCGCTCCTTCTGGGGCATGCACCGGACGCTCGTGCAGAACCTCGTGACCGGAGTCACCGACGGCTTCACCAAGGTGCTGGAAATCACCGGCGTCGGCTATCGCGCCGCGGCTCAGGGCAAGAATTTGCGCCTCCAGCTGGGCTATAGCCACGACGTCAATTTCCCCGTTCCGGACGGTGTCGAGGTCAAGACCCCCGACCCCAATACGGTCGAGATCAGCGGCATCGACAAGCAGAAAGTCGGCCAAGTCGCGGCCGAAATCCGCCGCTGGCGCAAGCCCGAGCCGTACAAGGGCAAGGGCATCAAATACCGCGGCGAATATATCTACCGCAAAGAAGGCAAGAAGAAATAGCCATGGCGATACTCTCCCTTTTCGACCGCCGCCGCCGCCGCGTGCGCACCGCCTTGAAGGCGCGTGCGTCGGGCAAGCCGCGCTTGTCGGTCCATCGTTCGGGCCGCCACATTTATGCGCAGGTGATCGACGACAAAGCGGGCAAGACGCTCGCTTCGGCCTCGACCCTCGACAAGGATTTGAAGGGCAAGACCGGCGCCACCCGCGACGGCGCTGCCCAGGTCGGCAAGACGCTGGCCGAGCGCGCCAAGGCGGCGGGCGTCAGCCGCGTCGTATTCGATCGCGGTGGCTTCCTGTTCCATGGCCGGGTCAAGGCCCTCGCCGACGCTGCCCGCGAAGGCGGACTGGAGTTTTAAATGGCTGACGAAAAACCGACCAACGACGCTGCTCCCGAAGCTGCGGCTCCGGCCCCCGAGGCTGCAGCACCCGAAGCTGCTGCGCCCGAAGCTGCTGCGCCCGAAGCTGCGGCTCCCGAAGCCGTTGCACCCGTAGAAGCCGCGCCTGCTCCGGCCGAAGCGCCTGCTCCGGCCGAAGCGCCTGCTGCTGCCCAAGCACCTGCTGCTGCCGAAGTGCCTGCTGCGCCGGTGGAAGCACCGATCGAGCATCGAGGCCGTGGTGCCCCGCGTGGTGGCCCGCGCGGCGGACGTGGCGGCGGCGGTGGCGGTCGTGACAATCGCGGCGGCGGCAATCGCGGGCGGCGCGACGATCGCCGCGGCGGCCGTGGCGGTGACGACGACGGCGGCGAGGAACTGATCGAGAAATTGGTCCACATCAATCGCGTTTCCAAGACCGTCAAAGGCGGCAAGCGCTTCGGCTTTGCGGCTTTGGTCGTGGTCGGCGACGGCAAGGGCCGCGCCGGTTTCGGCCACGGCAAGGCGCGCGAAGTGCCCGAGGCGATCTCAAAGGCGACCGCGGCGGCGAAAAAGTCGATGGTCCGCGTGCCGTTGCGCGACGGACGCACGCTCCACCATGACGGCAACGGCCATTTCGGCGCCGGCAAGGTGACCCTGCGCTCGGCTCCGTCGGGGACCGGTATCATCGCCGGCGGCCCGATGCGCGCGGTGTTCGAAAGCCTTGGTGTCCACGACGTGGTCACCAAGTCGGTCGGAACGTCGAACCCCTACAACATGATCCGCGCGACCTTCGAGGCATTGAAGGAGCAGACCAGCCCGCGCTCGGTCGCTCAGCGGCGCGGCAAGAAGGTTTCCGACCTGCTTGGCCGTGGCGGCGCCAGCGTGGCCGACGCCGAGGCCCAGGCCGAAGCGATTACGGAGTAAGAACATTGGCAAAGATGAAGATCACCCAGACCGGATCGCCGATCCGCCGCGACAAGACCCAGCGCGCGACCCTGGTCGGCCTCGGGCTCAACAAGCTCGGCCGCACGATCGAGGTCGAAGGCACGCCCGAAGTACTCGGCCAAGTGCGCAAGGTCGCGCATCTGGTGAGCGTCGACTAACCAACATTTCGGATCGGATGGCCGATCCTGCGCGTCAAAAGCGAAAGCGAGTGCACGACATGAAACTGAATGAAATCCGCGACAATAAGGGCGCCCGCAAATCGCGCATGCGCGTCGGACGCGGCATCGGCTCGGGCAAGGGCAAGACCGCCGGTCGCGGCCAGAAGGGCCAGACCAGCCGCTCGGGCGTCAGCATCTTCGGCTTCGAGGGTGGCCAGATGCCGCTCCACATGCGGCTCCCGAAGCGCGGCTTCAACAACATCTTAGCCAAGGAATTCGCCGAGGTGAAATTTGGCTCGATCCAGAAGATGATCGACGCCGGCAAGCTCGCCGACAAGGGCACGCTCGACCATGCAGCGCTAAAGGCGGCCGGCCTCGCGCGCGGTGGCCGTGACGGCGTCCGCCTGCTCGGCAAGGGCGTGCTCACCGCCAAGGTCAGCTTCAAGGTGTCGGGCGCGTCGAAGGGCGCGATCGAAGCGGTCGAAAAGGCCGGCGGCAAGGTTGAAGTGATGGAAGTCGTCACGGCCGCCGAGAAGGCCGCCGCCAAGAAGGGCAAGATTCGCCTCGCGCGGATCGCCGCCAAGGAAGAAAAGATCGCCGCGAACAAGAAGGCCTGACGCATTTCCAGCGTCGGGGGCTTCGCATTGCGCCTCTAG
>JAJAYY010000159.1 GCA_026785965.1 Sphingomonas bacterium | reverse complement strand
TCGGGCGGCGATTTCACCGCCAAGCATTTCCGCACGTGGGGGGCGAGCGTGATCTTCTTCGAGCAATTGCTGGCTTCGGGTGAGGGCGAGCGCCAGACGCTCAAGACCTCGCTCGAGCCGGTCGCCGAGGCGCTCGGCAACACCCCGACGATGAGCCGCAAATCCTATGTTCACCCCACCCTGATCGAGGCGCTGGCCAACGATCCGCGCGACCCGCTCCACGGCATGAAGCGGCCGCGCGCGCGGCGGCGCTTGTCGAGCGCAGAAACCGCCCTCCTCGCTTACCTCAAGAAGAAACCGAAGCGCGCGCGGCGCAAATAGCCCTCGCCGTGCGGAGAAGCGAGCAGCTGGACTTGATCCCTCCCCCTGCCCCCGCCATGACGCCCCGATGAAACCTCCGACGATCGCCCCGACCCTCGACTGGCTCGCCGCCAATCTCGACAATCTCGCGCTGGGCGCGCTGGTCGCCGCCGGGCTCGTCGGGGTGATGCTGATCCTGCGCGCGATCGGCCATCGCCTCGTTGCCAGCGATCCCGACTGCCGGGGGTGGCGCGGCGTGATCGGCCGAGTGCTGTCGCGCACCAGCATCCTGTTCATGGTCGCCGCGGCGATCGACATCGTCTGCACCTATGCCGGGGTGCCGCACAGGCTGGCCCGGCTAGCCGACATATTATTCGTCATCGCCGCCGCGTTCCAGGCCGCGATCTGGGCGCGCGAGATCATCCTTGGCGTCATTTCGAGCCGCGTCGGCGACGACGACGGCAGCTCGACGCTGGGCAATGCGATGGCGCTGATCCGCGTGCTGGTCAGCATCGCCGCCTTTGCCATCGCGATCATCGTCATCCTCGACAATCTTGGCGTCAACGTCACCGCATTGGTCGCCGGGCTGGGCATCGGCGGAATCGCCATCGGCCTCGCCGCGCAAGGCATTTTTTCGGATTTGTTCGCAGCGCTGTCGATCATGTTCGACCGCCCGTTCCGGCGCGGCGACACCGTCCGCTACGGCACCACAACCGGCATTGTCGAGCGGATCGGACTCAAGACTACGCGGATGCGCGGCATCGGCGGCGAGCAGGTCATCATGGCCAATACCAAATTGCTCGAGCAGGAGCTTCACAACCTCGCCGAGGCGACCGTGCGACGCATCTTTCTGCCGTTCGCTTTGACCTATCAAACCTCGCCCGACACGCTTGACTCCTTACCCGAAATCGTCGCGCCCGCAGTCAGCGCAGTCGACGGTTGCCGCCTCGTCCGTTGCACCGCGACCGGCTTCGGCCCGAGCGCAATCGAGGTCGAGCTGGTCTATGACGATCGCACCACCGACCAGGACAAGCTCGCCGCGCACAAGTCGGCGGTCATCATCGGAGTGATGCGCGCCCTCGCCGAGAAGCAGATCGCGTTCGCTTATCCCACCCAGACCACCTTCACCGCTGCCCCCGACGGCACGCTGGTGATGCCGTGGGCGCCACCGGCGCTGACACCCCTGCCCAAGGCCTAGGCTATGAATCGTTCGTTTAGAGGGGCTCTCTAGACCTCCAGCGATGACGTGGAAGTATAACACTTCTGCCGGGTGGGCCTGGCTGCTGTTCGCGGGGGTCAGCGTGATAATCGGGTGCATCCACGACCTCCCCAAGCTGGCCGCCGGCTTGATACTTGATCCGGGCTGGGGTCTGGTCGTCCCTCTCGTCAATGTCCTGAGCCTCGTGGGGCTGTGCCAATTTGCCGTCCGCTGGCGCTCGCCGCGCACTACGCGCTTCTGGCGCGGGTTCGCTCCTGTCTTGCTGATCACTTGGACTGTAATGTTTGCGCGCACTTATCCTGCGGCTGCTAACGTGTTCGCTCTGCTCGAAGATGCACCCATCCGCCTGTTGGGCGTGTTGCTCGCGCTCGGCCTCGTGATAGTGCCGACCGTCTTCACTGCGGTCGCCATGCTGCGGCTGGGCGATTATCTCGGGCCCACACGCCGCCCGCTTGGCCAGAAGCCCGCTCAGCTCAGCCTGTCCCTCTCCTGATCCACTTGCTCGGGCGCGCCCAGCTGTGCTTGCCGTAGCGTCACTTGCGCAGGGCTTGTCAGCCCCTTTGCGGCAGGTCTAGACCAGCGCTCCATGCCCATTGCTTCCCTCGATGAAATCCGTAGCCGCATCGGCACCGAGATTGGCGTTTCGGACTGGATTCTGGTCGATCAGGACCGCATCAACGCCTTCGCCGATGTGACCGAGGACCGCCAGTTCATCCACATCGACCCCGTCGCCGCCGCGCAGACTCCGTTTGGCGGGACGATCGCCCACGGCTTCCTCTCGCTGTCGCTGCTCAGCCGCATGGCCGCCGACGTGATGCAGGTCCCCGACACGGCCAGGATGGCGGTCAATTACGGGCTCGACCGGGTCCGCTTCATCGCCCCGGTCCGCAGCGGCAGCCGCGTTCGGGGCCGCTTCACGCTCGACGCGGTCGAGGACAAGGCCCCCGGCCAGTTGCTGCTCCGCCACACTGTCACCGTCGAGATCGACGATCAGGACAAACCCGCGCTGACCGCCCAGTGGCTCGGGCTGATATTTACCTCGGACTAGGGATGAACGATGGCGCTGAGTTGGGAGGGATTTGTTGCGGCACTCGTTGGGCTTCCGCTGTTAATGGCGCTCGGTTACTGGTTGGAAAAACGAAGGAAGGGGTGGGGCTGGGCGTTTCTCGTATTTGTCATAGTCTTCCTCTTTCTGATTAACCGCTAGCGCGTGTCCTAACCGCCTTTTACTTATCTAGGAGAATCCCATGTCCGTCCGCGACGCCGTCATCGTCTCCACCGCGCGCACCCCGATCGGCCGCGCCTACAAGGGCGCATTCAACGCCACGCCATCGCCGACGCTCGCTGCGCACGCTATCCGCGCTGCGGTCGAGCGGTCGGGGATCGACCCCGCCGAAGTTGACGATTGCATCATCGGTGCCGCGCTCCAGCAGGGCGTACAGGCGACCATCGGCCGCACCGCCGCGCTGCGCGC
>JAJAYY010000158.1 GCA_026785965.1 Sphingomonas bacterium | reverse complement strand
GTCCGCGTCGGCACCAATGTCGGCTCGGTCGGCGAGATGCTGCGCCTGGCGATGCCCGAAGCCAATATTCAGGCAACTCCGATGAACAACCTCGTGCTACTCACCGGCACCGTCGGCTCGCCCGACGACGTGTCGGAGGCGCAGCGCCTCGTCCAGGCCTATGTCGGCGAAGGCACGCAGGTGGTCAGCCGGCTGAAGTCGGCGACTCCGCTGCAGGTCATGCTTCGGGTCAAGATCGCCGAAGTCAGCCGCAGCCTGGTCAAGCAGATCGGGGTCAACTTTCTGACCAACGATACGACCGGCGGGTTCAATTTCGGCATCGGCCAGGGCGGAGGGATTAATCCGACCAACGGCAAGGTCACCATCCCGACCGCCGGTTCGGTGCTGACTGGCGCTGGCAAATTGTTCGGCCTCGACATTCTCTCGGCGCTTCAACTGTCAGAGGCCGACGGCCTGGTGACGACGCTCGCCGAGCCCAATCTGACCGCATTGTCGGGCGAAACCGCAAGCTTCCTCGCGGGCGGCGAATATCCGATCCCGGTGGCGCAAGAGCAGGGCTCGATCTCGATCGAGTATAAACAATATGGCGTCGGCCTGTCGTTCACCCCGATCGTGCTTGGCGACGGCCGCATCTCGATGCGCGTCCGCCCCGAGGTCAGCGAGCTCTCGTCCGAGGGCTCGGTCACGATCGGCGGCAACACCGTTCCGGCGTTGACCACGCGGCGCGCCGAAACGACCGTCGAACTCGGCTCGGGCCAAAGCTTCATGATCGCCGGACTGCTGCGCAATACGAACAGCAACAACGTCGACAAGGCGCCGTTCCTCGGCGATTTGCCGATCCTCGGTGCGCTGTTCCGGTCGACCAAATATAAGCGGTCGGAAACCGAGCTGGTGATCGTCATCACACCGTATCTGGTGCGACCGGTGTCGGGCCAGCTGCCCTTGCCGACCGATGGCTATCGCTCGCCGAACGTCGGCCAGATGGTGGTCGGCGGACAAACCTACAATGGCCGCTCGGGCCCGGTTGCGGCGGGTGGTCCCGTCGCTGTGGCCCCGGCGTCCGCCGCTCCGGGCTTCAAGCTGTGACCGGCCCCGCGCAACACAAGGATCGAACCATGAAGCGTAGCATCATGCTCCTCAGCCTCGCCTCGACACTGGCCGCGTGCCAGACCAATGGCGCCGCAGTCGACCATCCCGCCCGTGGGGTGTCGTCGGTCAACGTCCCGGTCGTCACGCGGGCCGATTATGCGTTCGACCTCAATGCTCCCGACGGAACGCTGTCGGCGAGCGAGGCGGCCCGGCTCGATGCCTGGTTCCGCTCGATGGACCTGGGCTACGGCGATTCGATTTATGTCGATGGCGCTTATGCCTATGGCGCGCGCGATGAAGTCGCCCGAGTCGCCGGCAATTACGGCCTGATGGTCAACGCCGGGGCCCCGATCACGCCTGGCGCGGTTCCTGCGGGAATGGTGCGGGTGGTGGTCGCGCGGACCCGCGCGTCGGTTCCGAACTGCCCCAATTGGGAAAATGCGTCGCGTCCCGATTACGGCAACATGACGATGCCCAATTACGGCTGCGCCCTGAATGGTGCGCTGGCGGCGATGGTCGCCAATCCCGAAGACCTGGTCCATGGGCGCGAAGGCAGCGGCGTTGGCGACAACCGCACCTCAGTCAAAGCGCTTGAGGGCTATCGCAAGGCGATTCCGACGGGCCAGCAAGGCCTCAAGGACATCAACACGAAGGGCAATTAACGATGAACGCTCCGTTCCATGCACGCGCTGGGTTGCGCGATCCCTTCACCGCCTTCGTCTGCGACGAGGCCACGGCAGACATGCTGCGCCCGGTTGCGGTCGAGCACGGCTGGTCGCCGGAAAAGGTCAACAAGGGCGGGCTGCGCAATGCGGTCCAGTCATTGTCGGTCTCGGCAAGCCCGAACATCCTGTTCGTCGACTTGTCCGAAAGCGCCGATCCGCTCAACGACATCAACGCGCTCGCCGAAGTGTGCGAGCCCGGCACGATCGTGATCGCCGCCGGCCAGGTCAACGATGTCCGCCTTTACCGCGACCTCGTCGCGAGCGGGATTCACGACTATTTGCTCAAGCCGTTCACGGTCGACCAGCTGCGCGATACCTTCGCCCATGCCCAGTCGATCCTGTCCGGCCCGCGCGGCGAGACCCAGGTCGACAAACCCCACGTGATGACCGCGGTGATCGGCGTGCGCGGCGGTGTCGGCGCCTCGACGCTGGCCACCAGCCTCGCCTGGTTGCTGGGCGAAAAGGCGCATCGCACCACGGCGTTGCTCGATCTCGACGTTCACTTCGGGACCGGCGCGCTGGCGCTCGACCTTGAGCCCGGCCGCGGCCTGACCGACGCGATCGAAAACCCCAGCCGCATCGACGGCCTGTTCATCGAGCGCGCGATGGTGCGCGCCAATGAACGCCTGTCGGTGCTGTCGGCGGAAGCCCCGATCAACCAGCCGCTGATGACCGACGGCACGGCTTACTTCCAGCTTCAGGAAGAAATGAAGAACGCGTTCGAATCGACCGTGCTCGACCTGCCGCGCCACATGCTGATCCAATATCCGCACCTCGTCCACGACGCGCATGTCGCGGTGGTGGTCAGCGAGCTGACGCTGGCGTCAACCCGCGACACGATCCGCATCCTCGCCTGGCTCAAGTCGAACGCCCCGCAGACCAAGGTCATCGTGGTGTCGAACCGCGTGCCTTCAGGCGGTGCGCTCGAGATTTCCAAGAAGGATTTCGAGCAGTCGATCGAGCGCAACATCGACATCATGTTCCCGGACGAAGCCAAGGCCGCGGCGCAGGCCGCCAAGCTGGGCAAGCCGATGGCCGAAATCGCCACCGGCAAGCTCGCCGCCCCGTTCGCAACCTTGTCGAACATGGTGCTGAGCCACGCCAGCGAAGATGGCGGCGCGGCCGAGACCAAGGGCAATGCCAGCGGCAGGTCACTGGTCGATAATCTGAAGTCGATGCTGGCCAAGCCGAAACCGGCGCAAGCCGCCTGACGATCCGCCCGACGGGAGCGGCGGGCATCCGTCCGCCCGCCCCCGCCGGACACAACAGACGGGACCTGAGTGATGCTGTTTGGGATTCTCCTGATCATGAGTGCGGCGATGGCGCTGTTCCTCGGCGCCAAGGCGCTGGGCGGACCGAGCGTCGGCAAGAACGTCAAACGGCGTCTTGAGCTGCTCAAGGAGCGCCACGGCGAAGGCGGCGTTCTCGCCGCCAGCGCCCACGCGCAGATCCGCAAGCTGCTCGCCGCGCGCCAAAGCCGCGCCGAAGGCATCGCCTCGACCCTGATCCCCAAGCCCGCGCTACTGCGCAAGCGTCTCGAACAGACCGGCAAGCAAATCAGCCTCGCCAAATATGGCATGTTCTCGGTCGGCCTCGGACTGTTCCCGATGTCGCTGTTGCTGATCAAGGGCGCACCGTTCCTGCTCGCTTTCTTCATCGGCTGCTTCGCCGGGATCGGCGTGCCCCACTTCGTCGTCGGCAAGATGATCACGCGCCGAGTCGCCAAGTTCACGTCCAACTTCCCCGACGCGATCGAACTGATGGTGCGCGGGCTTCGCTCGGGCCTGCCGATCACCGAAACGCTCGGCATCGTGTCGAGCGAAGTTCCGGGGCCGGTCGGAATCGAGTTCCGCGGGGTCGCCGACAAGATGAAGATCGGGCGGACGATGGAAGCCGCGCTCCAGGAGACCGCCGATCGCCTCGGCACGCCCGAATTCCAATTCTTCGTCATCACTTTGGCGATCCAGCGCGAGACCGGCGGCAATCTAGCCGAGACGCTGTCGAACCTCGACGACGTAATGCGCAAGCGCGCCCAGATGAAGCTCAAGATCCGCGCGATGAGCTCGGAATCGAAGGCCTCGGCAATGATCATCGGCTCGCTGCCGTTCATCGTCTTCGGGCTCGTCTACATGGTCAACCCCAACTACCTCGGCGGCTTCTTCGTCGATCAGCGCCTGATCGTCGCCGGGCTCGTCGGGATGGGTTGGATGGCGATCGGCGTGGCCATCATGGCCAAGATGATCAACTTCGAGATTTAAGGGTCAAACAATGAATAACCCCACCCTTCTCGGCGTCGACGTCATCTGGGTTGCGACCGTGCTCAGCGCCGTCGCGACGCTCGCCGTGCTGACCGCAATCTACGCCGCGACCACGGTCAGGGATCCGATGGCGCGCCGGGTCAAGGCGCTCAACGATCGCCGCGAGCAATTGAAGGCGGGCATTGTCGCGTCGACCAACAAGCGCAAGAAGCTGACCAACAAGAACCAGGCCGCCGATCGCGTCCGCGGGATCCTGTCGAGCTTCAAAATGCTCCAGGACGACCAGATCAAGAAGACCCAGACGCGCCTCCAGCAGGCCGGCATCCGGACCAAGGAACTGGCCTTCTTCATCATTTTCGCGCGCTTCGTGATGCCGGTCGTGCTCGGCATCGGCGCGGTCATCCTGATCTATGGCATCGATTTTTTCCCGAACTGGTCGGGGCTCAAGAAATATGCCTTCGTCGCGGGGACGCTGGTGCTCAGCTACAAGGCCCCCGACCTGTGGCTCAGCAACAAGGTCAAGAAGCGTAGCCACGCGATCCGCAAGGGCCTGCCCGATGCGCTCGATCTGCTCGTCATCTGCGCCGAGGCCGGCCTGACGGTCGACGCCGCGTTCAACCGCGTGGCCAAGGAATTGGGCAAGGCTTACCCCGAGCTGGGCGATGAATTCGGCCTCACCGCGATCGAATTGGGATTCCTCAACGAGCGCCGCCAGGCGTTCGAGAACCTCGCCGTGCGGGTCGATCTCGAAGCCGTTCGCGGGGTCGTCACGACGATGATCCAGACCGAAAAATACGGCACTCCGCTGGCCTCCGCGCTGCGCGTGCTGTCGGCCGAATTCCGCAACGAGCGGATGATGCGCGCCGAGGAAAAGGCCGCCCGCCTGCCGGCGATCATGACCGTGCCGCTGATCCTGTTCATTCTGCCGACCTTGTTCATCGTCATTCTTGGCCCGGCCGCCTGCGCCATCTCGGACAGCTTCATCGGCGGCGCCTGAGCTTGCTCACCCCGGGGGGATAGAGAATCGCCGTCGCCCCATCGGGCGGCGGCGGTTTTGGTTTAAAAGTGCGGCGCGGGCGCCCCCCCCCCCCCCCCCCGCCCCGGGGGGGCCCCCCCCCCGGGGGCGGCCCCCCCGGGGGGCGGCGGCGCGGGGGCGGGGCGCCGCCGAGGACGACCAGGCGAGCCAGGGCGAGGG
>JAJAYY010000157.1 GCA_026785965.1 Sphingomonas bacterium | reverse complement strand
TCCTCGCCGAACCGATCAAGGCCGACCTCAAGCTGACCGATTCCGAGCTTGGCTGGATGGGCGGCACGGCGTTCGCATTGTTCTACACCGCGCTGGCGATCCCGCTGGCGATGCTTGCCGACCGGCGAAACCGGAGCACGATCATCGCAGTTGGGCTGGCAGTGTGGAGCGCGGCGACCGCGATGTGCGGCTTTGCGACCAATTTCTGGCAATTGTTCGTCGCCCGGATGAGTGTCGGAGTGGGCGAGGCGGCCGGGGTTGCCCCGGCTTATTCGCTCATTTCGGACCTCTACCCGCCCGAGCGCCGCGCCCGCGCTTTGGCGATTTTCTCGCTCGGGATTCCGCTCGGCGGATCGATCGGCGTGCTATTCGGCGGGCTGGTTGCGGCCAGTGTCGACTGGCGGTTCGCGTTCATCGCCATCGGGCTGATCGGCTTGTTGTTTGCGCCCTTGTTCAAATATGTGGTGCGCGATCCGGGCCACGGCCGCGCCGAAGAAGGCCCTCGATCCGCCCCCGCCTCGCTCGGCACGGTGTTTCGGACGATCGCGTCCAAGCCATCGTTCTGGCTGCTCGGGTTCGGCGCCGGCACCGCGAGTCTGGTGTCGTATGGATTGGCCTTCTGGATCCCGAGTTTCCTGGCCCGCAGTTACGGGCTCGACCTGGTCGATCGCTCGCTCCTGTTTGGGTCGATCCTGCTCGTCGGGGGAAGCTTGGGCATCTGGTTCGGAGGAGTCGCCGGGGATCGCCTCGGCAGCGCCAATCCGCGCGGATATGCGATGGTCCCGGCGATCGCCTTCGCCATCACATTGCCTGCCTATCTGCTCGCTTTCTCGAGCACGTCGCTCCCCATCGCTTCGCTGTTGTTTCTCATCCCTGGCGCGCTCGGGCTGGCCTGGCTCGGCCCGGTGGTCACTGCGATCACCAAATTGGTCCCGGCCGAAATGCGCGCCACTGCGGCGGCGATGTTCCTATTCATCAACAACCTCATCGGCCTCGGGCTCGGCTCGACCGTGATTGGCGTGATTTCGGATTTGCTGACCGCACGGTATGGCGACGAAGCGCTGCGTTATTCGGCGATGGCAACAACCACGCTTTATGCGCTTGCCGCGCTGCTCATGCTGCTCGCCGCGCGCCGCCTTGCACGCGATATTCACCCCGTCTGAAGCGAAAGTTTTTCCCTAAAATCCGACATTATTTCATGCCGAGTTGCGCCCGCTGACCGGCCAAATCCGGAACTCTGACCCAGCCCAACCGTTTGGTGCCGCTGAAGGAGATTTCTGATGAGCAAGTGGATTTTTGCCGCGGGCGCCGCGGCGATTGCGCTGTCGGCCCCGACTCTGGCTGACCCCGGCGGCAACAAGGGCAAGGGCGGCGGCGACCGCCACGGTCAGTCGGCCAAGCGCGACGGTGGCGGCCACGCAAAGAGCGCCGCGGTGCGCACTGAACATCGCGGCGGAGGCGCGCTGCGCGTCGCCAAGAACGATCGCGGCCGTGGCGAGGACAAGCAGCGCGTGCGCGACGATCATCGCGGCAATAATGTCGTGCGGATCAAGGGAAATGACCGTGGGCAGCTCCGCGATCGCAACGACGATCGCGATTATGCCCGGCTGAGCAATCGCGACGACGATCGTCGACTGGCTCGGGTGAACTATAACGACGACTACCGCCGTGGCCTCAGCAACGGCTGCCCCCCGGGGCTGGCCAAGAAAAACAATGGCTGTCTGCCGCCGGGCCAGGCCAAAAAATTGGTTGGCGGCCTGCTGCCGGCGGGGATCCGCTCAGGCATGCTCGAGGGGCCTTACAGCCAATGGTATCGCGACGACGATCGCTATTATTACCGCAATGACGGTGATTACATCTACCGCGTCAACCGTCAGGGCGGGCTGATCGATGCGCTGATTCCGTTCGCTAGCCGCGATTATGGCTATTATCCGGTCGGGATGAATTACCCGGTCGATTATAACAGCTACAACGTGCCGTATCAGTATCGCTCATTCTATCCCGATGGCGGCGACTATAATTACCGCTACGGCAACAATGCGATCTATCAGGTCAATCCGCAGACCAACGCGATCCAGTCGATCGTCGCCTTGCTCGCGGGCGATCTTTCTGTCGGACAGCAGATGCCGAGCAACTATGGCGTTTACAACGTCCCGCTCGATTATCGTGATCGCTATTATGATTCGCCTGACGCGATGTATCGCTACAACGATGGCTATATCTATCGGGCCGATCCGAAGACTCAGCTGATCACCGCAGTGATCGACGCGATCGTCTAACCAATCGCCCCCGGCGCCACTTGCGCCGGGGGTTCAATTGTCGGGGCAACTTATTCCAACAGGAGATAGTGATGACCAAGGCATGGATGCTGGGCTGCGCTGCAGCACTGGCACTAACCGCCTGCAACAAGGCAGACCAACCGGCGGCTACCACCGAAAACGCGGCTGATGCAGCGGGCTCGGATACCATTTCGAGCGGGCTCGGCGGCAATGCCAAGTTCGCCGCGGCGGCCAAGGCGGCAGGACTCGATGCGACCCTCGCCGGTCCCGGTCCCTACACCGTGCTCGTGCCAAGCGACGCGGCATTCGATAAATTGCCCGCCGGGGCGCTCGACACGTTGATGAAGCCCGAGGGCCGCGCCGAACTGACCGCAATATTGACCAGCCACATCCTCCCCGGAACGATGCTTGCTGCTGATATCGGCAAGGCGATCGACGTCGGCGGCGGCAAGACGATGATCAAGACCATGGGCGGGGGCGATCTCACCGCGACCCGTGACGGCGACAAGATCATGCTGGCCGATGCTGCGGGCACCAAGGCAGTCGTTACAGAGGCCGATCAAGAGCGATCAAACGGTGTTGTCCACCAAATCGATGCCGTCTTGATGCCGACCAAATAGTCCGCCTCTCCCACTCCGTCGGGCCCTTGTGGCCCGGCGGGGTCACTTCTTCCCGTCCCCACCCGCTTTCCCACTGGCAAGCCCCGTTCCCCTCGCTATAACGAGGTCCGATCACCGCGGAATACGACGCGAATACGGGGGCAAGGATACGCGATGAAGGCGACGATTGAACGGGCAACCCTCCTCAAGAGCCTGGGCCACGTCCAGTCGGTGGTCGAGCGGCGCAACACGATCCCGATCCTCTCGAACGTGCTGATCGAAGCGCGTGACGATGGCTCGATCCGCCTGATGGCGACCGATCTTGACTTGCAAGTCGACGAAAGCGTCCCCGCCCAGGTCAGCCAGGCCGGCGCGACCACCGTGTCCGCGCACACCTTTTTCGACATCGTCCGCAAGCTTCCCGAAGGCAGCCAGGTCGAATTGTCCGCTGCCGAGGGCAAGATGCAAGTCGTCGCCGGGCGCGCGCGCTTTAACCTCTCGACGCTGCCGCGCGACGATTTCCCGGTCATCGCCGAGGGCGAACTGCCAACTCGCTTCGAGCTGCCCGCCGCGACTCTGCGCCAGATTATCGACAAGACTCGCTTCGCCATCTCGAGCGAGGAAACGCGTTACTATCTGATGGGCATCTTCCTCCACGTCGCCGACGACAAGTTGAAGGCCGCTGCGACCGACGGGCACCGGCTTGCCCGGGTCACGGTCGACAAGCCCGAGGGAGCCGACGGCATGCCCGACATCATCATTCCCAAGAAGTGCGTGATGGAATTGCGCAAGTTGCTCGACGAGGTCGAAGGCACCGCCGAGGTTTCGCTTTCGCCGACCAAAGTCCGCTTCGGGCTCGGCAGCGCGGTGCTCACTTCGAAGCTGATCGACGGCACCTTCCCCGATTACAATCGCGTCATCCCGACCGGAAATGACAAATTGCTCAAGCTCGACCCGAAAAGCTTCATGGCCGGGGTCGATCGCGTCGCCACCATCGCCAGCGAGAAAACCCGCGCGGTCAAGATGGCGGTCGACCGCGACAAGGTGACGCTCAGCGTGACCAGCCCCGAAAATGGCCTCGCGGTCGAAGAAATCGCCGCCGATTACGGCAGCGATAATATCGAGATCGGGTTCAATGCGCGCTATTTGATGGACATCCTCGCCCAGATTGAAGGCGACAGCGTCGAAGTCCACCTCGCCGACGCGGCCGCGCCGACCTTGCTGCGTGAGAATGACAAATCGAACGCGCTCTACGTCCTGATGCCGATGCGGGTGTGACCTAGCGCCGCTTCGCTAGCCGCTTGGCGTTTGCCGTCGCGGTGCGATGCACTGGCCTTATCGCCCGGATCGAGCTGGCCAGCGCGGCGCTGCCGATCCGCTGGCTCCGCGCCACGATCGCCCCGGTCGCGCGCGGCCCCGGCATCCGCCCCATCATGATCTGGCCGATTGCCTGCGCTTGCGCGTGCCACTCGGCCTGCATCGCGACCCAGTCCCGCGCCAGCGACGCGCCCGCCGCACCAAATGCCGCGCTTTTCTCACTCACCATTCGCCCAAGTTCGGCATGATCGGCACGCAGTGGATCGCTCAGCGCGACCTCGATCGTCTTGTGGCGCTGTTCGACCACCTGCTGCGACGCCGCGAGCGTCTCGCTCATCATGGTCGCCGCACGAACCATTCGCTGCCATTTGATCCATGGATTGATCACGCTCGGCTCCTATTGCTGCACTGCACACCAAGCGATCCGTGCGGCGCGCTTGTTCCGTAGCGGCTTCGCGTTACGACGATTTGATGATCGCCCGCCTCGCCCTGACTGATTTTCGCAACCACGCCTCGGCGCTGATCGAACCCGGGCCGGGGTTCGTGCTGCTGTCGGGCGACAATGGTGCAGGCAAGACCAACATTCTAGAAGCCGTGTCCCTGCTTACCCCCGGGCGTGGCCTGCGCGGCGCGAGCCTGAGCGAAATGGCACGCAGCGCGGGGCCGGGCGGGTGGGGTGTCGCGGCCACGCTTGCCTCCCCCCAAGGAGGCGAGGAGGTGCAGCTCGGCACCGGCACCCTCGCCACCGCGCCCGAGCGCCGCCAGGTGCGGATCAACGGCGCTCCCGCAAGCGTCAACTCGCTGTCCGAATGGCTCGGCGTATTGTGGCTGACCCCAGCGATGGACCGCTTGTTCGCCGACAGCGCGGGCAATCGCCGGCGCTTCCTCGATCGGCTGACGCTCGCGCTCGAGCCCGGCCACGCGACCCATGCCGCGCGCTATGAAGCGGCGATGCGCGCACGCAACAAGTTGTTCGCCGAGCCTGACGGCGCCGATCCGATCTGGCTCGCCGCCTTGGAGTTAGGGATGGCCGAGCATGGCGCGGAGCTGGGAGTGGCACGCGCGCGGACCGTGGTCGCGCTAAGCGAGGCCCTGACCGATCAATCCGGCGACGACTTCCCGCGCGCCGCGCTCGCCCTCGACGGTTGGGACGGCGACGACCTCGCCGCTGCGCTCAAGGCATCGCGCGG
>JAJAYY010000156.1 GCA_026785965.1 Sphingomonas bacterium | reverse complement strand
GGGCCGCATCGCGCCCGAAGCGCGCACTCCGTACCGCGGCTACGCGCGCGACATCGGGCTGGCGTTCCAGATCGCCGACGATTTGCTCGATCATTCGGGCGATGAAGCCGTGGCGGGCAAGCGCCTGCACAAGGACGCCGCGGCAGGCAAGGCGACCTTCGTCTCGCTGGTCGGCGAGGAACGCGCGCGCCAGCAATGCGCGATGCTGGTCGCCCAGGCGATCGAGCACCTCCACGACCATGGCAAGGAAGCCGATCTCCTCCGCGCAATCGCTCATTATGGCGAACAACGGAACCGCTGATGGCTGGCCGCGACCGCATCGGGGTTTACCCCGGCACCTTTGATCCGATCACGCTTGGCCACCTCGACATCATCCGGCGCGGCGCGCACCTCGTCGACCGGCTGGTCATCGGGGTCACCAACAACCCGGCCAAGTCGCCGATGTTCACCGTCGCCGAGCGGATCGCGATGGTCGAACGCGAGATCGCCGATTTGCCAAGCGTGTCGGTGGTCGAATTCGATTCGTTGTTGATGGATTTTGCCGAGCGCGAGGGCGCGACGCTGATCCTGCGCGGGCTGCGCGCGGTCGCCGACTTCGAATATGAGTATCAGATGGCGGGGATGAACCAGCAGCTCAATGACCGGATCGAGACCGTATTCCTGATGGCCGACGTCTGCCTGCAGCCGATCGCGTCAAGGCTGGTGAAAGAAATCGCCCGCTATGGCGGCAAGATCGACAAGTTCGTGCCCGCGGCGGTCGCGGCCGATGTCGCCGAGCGGTTGGGGCGCAAATGACGCTTCCCTCGGCGGCGTGGCTGCGTTAGGCGAGGCCAAACCAGGGTGGAGAGTTACAAAATGACCAAGGCGTTGTTCGCGTTACCCTTTCTGGCGTTGAGCCTGATCGCCGCCAAGCCCGCGCCGGTCCCGCTTAAGCCGGTCGTGGCGATGAGCGCGCCGGCCGAAATCGCTGCTGATCCGGCCAACCGCTGGATGCTTGAGCTGTCGAATGGCGGTCGCGTCGTGGTCCAGCTCCGCCCCGACCTTGCCCCGCAGCACGTCTATCGCATCCAGTTATTGACCACGCAGGGTTTCTACAACGGGCTCGCCTTCCACCGCGTTATCCCCGGTTTCATGGCCCAGGGCGGCGATCCGCTGGGGACCGGTGAGGGCGGCTCGAAGTTGCCCGACCTCAAGGCCGAGTTCAACGACCTGCCGCACCTTCGCGGGGTCGCATCGATGGCGCGCGCCGAGAGCCCGGACAGCGCCAACAGCCAATTTTTCCTGATGCTCGCGCCGACCTTCAAGCTCGATCACAAATATACCGCGTTCGGGCGGATCATCGAGGGCATGGCCGTGATCGACGCAGCCGCAGTGGGTGAACCCCCGGCCGAGCCGACCACCATCGTCCGCGCGACGCTCGGCGGCCCGCTTCCGGTCGCGCCGTCTGCGCCGGTTGCGGCAGCGCCCGTCGGGGAATCGCCCGCTTCGGCGCCGGTCGCAGAGGCCGCGCCCGCCACCAAATGAACGTCGACCTGTTCGACTTCGACCTGCCCGCCGACCGCATCGCCCTTCGTCCCGCGCGTCCGCGCGATTCGGCGCGGATGCTGTGTGTCGACGGCGACCGGCTGAGCGACCGCAAGGTCAGCGAACTCGCCGCGCTGGTGCGCCCCGGCGACGTGCTGATCTTCAACGACACGCGGGTCATCCCGGCGCAGCTCGAAGGGCGGCGCGGCGCGGCGAAGGTCGGCGTCACGCTCCACAAGCGCGACGGCTTGCGCCGCTGGTGGGCGTTCGTGCGCAACGCCAAGCGCGTGCGCGACGGCCACACGATCGAGTTCGGCCACGGGGTCACCGCGACCGCGATCGAGCGCGATGACAGCGGCGCGATCCTGATCGAGTTCGGCGGCGACGAGCCGGTCGAGACCTTGCTTGAACGCGCCGGCAAGATGCCGCTGCCGCCGTACATCGCCTCGAAGCGTGCGACCGACGCTGCCGACGCCGAAGATTATCAGACGATGTTTGCGCGCGAAGCGGGCGCGGTCGCCGCGCCGACTGCCTCGCTCCACTTCACCGCCGCGATGATCGCCGCGCTCGACGCGCGCGGGGTCCAGCGCGAGACGCTTACGCTCCACGTCGGCGCGGGCACCTTCCTTCCGGTCAAGGTCGACGACACCGTCGATCACCGAATGCACGCCGAATGGGGCCGGATCGATCAGCCCACCGCCGACCGCCTCAATTCCGCCAAGACGGCGGGCGGACGGCTGATCGCGGTCGGCACGACCTCGCTCCGGCTGGTCGAAAGCGCGACCGGCGCCGACGGCCTGATCCGCGCCTTCGAAGGCGACACCGCGATCTTCATCACCCCGGGCTACCGCTTTCGCAGCATCGACGGGCTGATGACCAACTTCCATTTGCCGCGATCGACTCTGTTCATGCTGGTGTCGGCGATGATGGGGCTGGACACGATGCAGGCGGCTTATGCGCATGCGATCGCCACAGGGTACCGTTTCTATAGTTACGGCGACAGCTCGTTGCTTCTACCCTAGCCGGCCTTCCTCGACCTTGAGCCAGTGCGACAGATCGCGGTCGATAAGTCGGCCGAGTTGGGCGACTTCGCCTTCCAGGCGGCTCCGGATGTCGTGTTGCACGGCCAACGGGACCGGGCGCTTGACCAGCGCGGTGCGGTTCCAGCGCAGCAGGCGTTTGCGCAGCGAGAAGATCTGCTCGGTGACCCTGTCGTCGGGCGCGGCGCGGTCGAGTTGGCGCTCGCGCTGGCGGAATTGCTTGCCCGCCAGATAGTCGCGCGCGAACGCCGGGGGGCGTTTCAACAGCCGTTGGAGCCAGCCGAACTTATACCCGCGGCTTTCGCGCTTGGCCGCAAAGTCGGTGCCCTCGAACGGCTCGAGCCCGATGAAGGCGCACACCGCGCAATAGTGACGTTGCGGATTGGCGGCGAGATCGTCGAATACCGAGATGAAGCAGCGCTCGCGACCGATGATGGCGAAGAACGCCTCGACATAACTGCCAAACTTGCCCGCCTCGTCATAGCGCAGCCAGCGCGGCTCGAGGCACGAGCGCGGAATGCGCTTGCCCGCGGCGCGGTCGGGGATCGCCGCCCAGGCGTCTTCGAAGCGTTCGATCGTCTCGTCACCGGTGAATTTGAGCCGCGCGTGGAGCGAAGGCAGCATCGTCATCGGGTCGCGCACCGCGATGATGAATTTGGCGTCGGGCCACAAGGCAAGCGCGGGCAACAGCGCGGCCGGCGCGTAGAGATAGCTGACCGAGCCATCGACCCCGGTGTCGCGCTCGGCGCCGCATTGGCTGTAAAAGCGGTCGAGATACTCGCGCTCGACGATCGACTTCAGCGCCTCGCTATCGAGTTTGGTGACGTCGTGCTGGAGAAAGAAATGCGGTTCCTTGACGAACGGGTAGCAGATCCGCGGATGCTGCTTGAGGAAGTCGGCGAGCGTGGTCGTCCCGCAGCGCGGCGCGCCGACGATGAACACGAAGCGGGGAAGGTCGGAGATTTGCACGCGCTGGCTTTAGGCGAGGGCAGCGCGCGCGAAAAGTGTCACGCCGCGAAATAGCTCCACAGCAGCCGTGCGGTGAGGCCAAGCGAGAGCGTCACGAGCAACGGGCGGATGATCCGCGCGCCGAACCTGATCGCGGTGTGGCTGCCAAGATAACCGCCGATCATCGCCCCCGCCGCCATCGACAGGCCGAGCAGCCACAACATCTTGCCGCCAAGCGCGAAGAACAGCACGCTTGCAACATTGCTGGTAAGGTTGAGCAGCTTGGTCAGTGCGGTGGCGCGGGTCAGCCCGGCGCCGCGCAGGCCAACCAGGGTCGCGGTGAAGAAGCTGCCGGTGCCGGGGCCAAAAAAGCCGTCATAGGCGCCGATCAGCGCGGCGATCGGGCCATAACCGCGCGCGCTGATGCGCTGATGGGCGTCGTCGTCGGTCATTCGCGGGCTGGCGATGACGTAGAGCGCGACCGCCACCAGCAACAGTGGGATGATCAGCTTGAGCGCGCCGGGGTCGATCGCCTGGACCGCGATCACCCCGCCGCTGGCCCCGGCAAATACCAGCGCGATGGTGCCCTTGTGATGGCGCCAATCGACCAGTCCCTTGCGCGCATAATTGGCGCAGGCGGTGGCGGTGCCGAACATCGACTGGAGTTTGTTGGTGGCGAGGGCATTGATCGGCGGCACCCCGGCGAACAGCAAGGCCGGCATCATGATCAGACCGCCGCCGCCGGCAATGGCGTCAACGAAACCGGTCAGCACGGCGGTCGCGGTCAGCGCGGCGTAAATCCACGGGTCGATCATCGCGCGCGCTGTAGCCGCACGGCCGGCGAGGCGCTAGGAGGCGCGCCGTCATGACCCGTTTCGCTTTCTCGATCGCCGCCACCGACGGCGCCGCGCGCACTGGCGCCATCGCCATGCAGCGCGGCGAGATTCGCACTCCGGCGTTCATGCCGGTCGGGACCGCGGCGACGGTCAAGGCGGTCAAGCCCGAAGGGGTGCGCGCGAGCGGGGCCGACATCCTGCTCGGCAACACCTATCATCTCATGCTTCGTCCCGGCGCCGAGCGCGTCGCCAGGCTGGGCGGGCTGCACCGGTTCATGAACTGGGACCGCCCGATCCTGACCGATAGCGGCGGCTATCAGGTGATGAGTCTCGGCGAGCTGACCAGCAAGAGCGAGGAAGGGGTCCGGTTCAAGAGCCACCTCGATGGGTCGAGCCACATGCTCACCCCCGAACGGTCGATGGAGGTCCAGCGCTTGCTCGGCGCGGACATCGTCATGGCATTCGACGAATGCACGCCATTTCCGGCCCCCGAGGCGCAGGCCGAGGAATCGATGGAGCGATCGATGCGCTGGGCCCGGCGCTCGCGCGACGGCTTCGATGCCGGGGAAGACCATGCTTCGCGCGCGGCGCTGTTCGGGATTCAACAGGGGTCGATGGTCGAGGGGCTGCGCCAACGCTCTAGCGACGCGCTGATCGAGATCGGGTTCGACGGATATGCGGTCGGCGGGCTCGCGGTCGGCGAGGGGCATGAGGCGATGTGCGGCGTGCTCGATTTTTCCGTCGCCATGCTCCCCGCCGATCGGCCGCGCTACTTGATGGGGGTGGGCAAACCCGACGACATCGTCGAAGCGGTGCGGCGCGGGATCGACATGTTCGATTGCGTTCTGCCGACGCGCTCGGGACGCACTGGGCAGGCGTTTACCGCCGACGGTCCGATCAACATCCGCAATGCGCGCTTTGCCGAGGATCAGGCGCCGCTTGAGCAAGGGTGCCCGTGCCCGAGCTGCACCAGTTACTCGCGCGCCTACGTGCATCACCTCGTGCGATCGAGCGAGATTCTCGGCGCGATGCTGATGACCGAACATAATCTGTGGTTCTACCAGCGGCTGATGCAGGGGCTGCGCGACGCGATCGGCAAGGCGCGCTTGGCCGATCATGCCGCGGCGTTCCTCGATCGCTATCGTCAGGGTCGCCGCGCGGCTTGACGTTGACACACGCGGCGCGTCACACCGGCGCAGTGGGGGACAAATTCGACCGGCTGGAACACCGACTGCCGCGCTGGGCGGGGCCGATCGCGGTCGTTTTCGCCGCGCTTGCCGTGATGCTGATCAATCCGATCGGCTTTTCGGGGGGCGGCAACGACGACGCTTATTATGTCGAGGCCGCGCGCTGCTGGGTCGCGGGGCATGGCGCGTGCCTGCCGGCCAACCATTGGGCGAGCCGCTGGCCGCTGGTCGCGCCGATCGCGCTCCTTACCGGGCTGTTTGGAGAGAGCCGGGCGACAGTCGGCCTGGCCCCGCTCGGATTTTGGGCCGCGTCGATCATGCTGTTGGCGTGGCTCGGGCGGTTATGGTTCGACCGCGCGACCGGCCTTGTCGCCGGGTTCATGCTCGCCGCCTTGCCGGTGTTCACTGCATCGGCGCTGCAGCCGTGGATCGATTCGACCGAATTATGCTTCCAACTCGCCGCGCTGGTCGCCGCGACCTACGCGCTACGCCGCCAATCAGTGGTGTTGGCGATTGGCGCGGGGATGCTCGCCGGACTGGCGTTCGCGTCGCGCGAGACATCGATCCTATTTGTTGGTGTCGCGGCGTTGGCCTGGTTTCGCGTCGATCGCGGCCGTCGCGTGATCCTGCTGTGGGCGGTGCCGGGTTTGGTTGCGGTCGTAGCGCTAGAAATGGCGGTTTATCTCGCCGCGACGGGCGATCCGCTGACCCGCTTCAACCTCGCGCTCAACCATGTCGAGATCCCCAGCGAGGAGCTGCCCAAGGGGTTCGACACCAGCCACAGCCCGTTGCTCAATCCGGCCTATATCGCGGCGTGGCGGCGCGAAGCCGGGATCCACTTGTGGTGGCCGGTCGATCCGTGGCTCAACCTCATCGCCTCGCCGCGCTTCGGCTGGTTGGCGACCTGCGCGGCGCTGCTGCTCGTGACGTGCCGGGCTACACTCCGGGAGGCGTGGCGGCGTTCGGCGTTGCAGATCGTCGGGGCAGCGCTGCTGGTCGCGGTATTGCTGGTCTACGCGCTCGCGGTCGATCCCAAGCCGCGGATGTTCCTGCTCCTGGGGTGCGCGCTTGCCCTTGGCGGGGCGGCGCTGGCGATGTCAGGCTGGCGTGCCGGGCGCAAGGCGCTGGTCGGTTCGCTGCTGCTGGCGTTGTGGGGGGTGGGCTTGGCGATCGAAACGCGCATGCTCAGTTTCAGACCCGCCGAATCGCCCGCCGCAGCGTGGCTCACTTCCTATCCGGGTCAAATCGAGAGTGACTCGGCGACCCGATCGCTCCTGATGCTGGTCCCGGGAATCGATGACGTAGCGCTGCCCGGATCGGGCCGGCCGTTGCGCATCGCCACCGCCATTGACGGTTGCGCGGAGCTGGCCTGGCAATCCGGCACAACCCCGGTTCGATTGCTCGATCGCGCCTCGCGCGGGATCGTCAAACCGGCGGAATTGTGCCTGTTCGCTTACCGCTAACGCTCAGGCGATGGTCGCCGACAGGAAGCTCGGCACGGGGCCGTTCCAGCTCTCGTCGGCATCGTCGACCGGCTTGACCGCAGCTGGCTTTGCTGCCGCGTGCGGCGCTGGGGCCGGCTTGGGCTCGCGGCGCGGCGCGGGATCGGGCTTGGCAGCGCGCGGAGCCTCAGGTGGGGGCTCACTGTCCCGCGTTGGGCGCCGTGACCGGCTTCGCGACCGCGGGCCGCGCTCTTCGCGCTCGGCCGGCTCGGCCGCGCTGACTGGCGCTGCTGCGGCGGTTGCCGGTTCGGGCGGGGTCCCGTCGCCGACGCGCGCAATCTTGAGCCCGGTCAGTTTTTCGATCGCGGCAATCGCTTCGGCATCTTCCTTGGTCGCCAGCGTGTAGGCGATCCCGGTCATGCCCGCGCGGCCGGTGCGGCCGATGCGGTGGATGTAATCGTCGGGCTGCCACGGCACGTCGAAATTGATCACGTGCGATACGCCTTTGACGTCGAGCCCGCGCGCCGCAACATCCGACGCGACGAGGATTTGGATCTCGTCATTCTTGAACCGGTCGAATTCGGCGATCCGGCTCGACTGGTCCATGTCGCCCTGGATCATTCCGACCGAAAAGCCCGAGCGCTTGAGGCTGGTATATAGTTCGCGCACCGTGACCTTCTTGTTCGAAAAGACGATCGCGTTCTTGAACCCATCCTCGCGCAGGATGTTGCGCAGCGCGTCGCGCTTCTTGGCGCTGGGCACGATCACCAATCTTTGGTCGATGTTGACGTTGGCAGTCGCCGGCCGCGCCACTTCGACAGTCTTGGGATCGACCAGGAATTTGGCGGCGAGCTTCTGAATCGGCGGCGGCATCGTCGCCGAGAACAGCAAGGTCTGGCGGTTCTTGGGCAGCTTGGTGCAGATTTCCTCGATGTCTGGGATGAATCCCATGTCGAGCATGCGGTCGGCCTCGTCGATCACCAGCAAATTGCAATCGTTGAGCATGATCTTGCCGCGCCCGAACAAATCCATCAGCCGGCCCGGAGTCGCGATCAGCACGTCGACGCCTTTTTCGAGCGCCTTGACCTGATCGCCCATCTGAACGCCGCCGATCAGCAGCGCCATCGAGAGCTTGTGATATTTGCCGTATTTTTCGAAATTCTCGGCCACTTGCGCGGCGAGCTCGCGTGTCGGCTCAAGGATCAGCGAGCGCGGCATGCGCGCCCGACTGCGGCCCTCGGCAAGCACGTCGATCATCGGCAGGACGAAGCCCGCGGTCTTGCCGGTGCCGGTTTGGGCGATGCCGATCAGGTCCTTGCCCATCAGGACTGCCGGGATCGCACCCTTCTGAATCGGGGTGGGTGTGTCATAGCCCGCGTCGGTGACGGCGCGAACCAAATGATCAGAAAGGCCGAGATCGGCAAAAGGCATGCAGGGTTCCGGAAAAAGAGTTGAGCGTACAGCGCACTGCTCACCCTATTGGCGCTACCGTCGGCAAGGGCAAAATGTCAAGGAAATGCTAGCGCTTGAGCTTGGGCACCAGGCGGCGAAAGTGGGTTATGCGGCAGCTTGCACCGACGCGCGAGCGAATCTCCTCGCGCTTGGCACAGATTCCGCCATCCGCAGGCTCAACGTAAAAACCACCGTAGAAATCAAGTCCGGCGCAATCCTTGTCGAGTTTGGCGCGGATCCGGCGTCGGTCACGAAGCACAAAATCGATCGACGAGGGCCCGGCAATCGACGCGCCCACGATCGCCGCCGCAGGAAGGCACTTCGGACCTTTATGTTCTTCCCACTCGAACAGCGGCGGCGGGCGATTGCCAATCGGGACGTGAATCAGGATTTCATCGCGAATGATCATCCGCCGTACGGCCGGATCCGGGCCGGTCGCGCTGCTCATAACTACCCCAAACCAGCCGGTCAGCGTGGCGATGAATCCAAGGAAGGATGTGGCGGGCAAAATCATGAGCGAGATGGCTTAACCGCCCAGGGCTTGAATAGGTGATGAATTCTGCGGTGGCTTGCGCAAGCGCCCGCTCGCTTCTAGAGCCATCGCGCTTATTCTCAAGCGGCGTTCGATCAAGGCTCAGCCATTCCCCGCGCCGCGTTTTTCAGGAGTAAATAGATGGCGAGCCAAGCGCCCAACAACCTTCCCTTGCTGTACAATGATCTCGAGGCAATCAGCCGTCAGGCGCATGGCGACAAGAAAGTTCGTCGTCTCAACGGAATTGTCGAGCTGGGCCAAATGCACGCCATCCCGGTGACCGTCGATGAATTCATGCTCGCGGGTCGCTTTTTCCCGGTGATCTTTTCGGCCGGTGATTCGCCGGTGCCGCTCGCTCTGATGGGGCTGCATGAAGGGACCAACACCTTTTTCGACCAAGAAGGCAAGTTGCTCGATCCGTCGATCTATATCCCTGCCTATATCCGTCGCTACCCGTTCCTGCTTGCCCGGCTGACCGAGGACAGCGACCAATTGTCGCTGTGCTTCGACCCGAGTTCCAACGTGATCGGTGATTTCGAAGATGGCGACGCATTGTTCGACGGCGAGTCCCCCGCGGCGGCGACAACCGAAATCCTCGCTTTCTGCGAGCAGTTCGAGCAGGCCGGTCAGCGCACCGCAGCGTTCATGACCGAATTGCAGGAGATGAAGCTGCTGATGGAAGGCGAAGTCGCGATCCAGCCCGACGGCGCCGAGCAACCGTTCATCTATCGCGGCTTCCAAATGGTCGATGAGGCCAAGTTCCGCGATCTGCGCGGCGACGAGCTGCGCAAGATGAATCAGAGCGGCATGCTGAGCCTGGTGATGGCGCATTTGTTCTCGCTGGCGCTGGTGCGCGACATTTTCGCCCGCCAGGTTGCCCAGGGGACTGGTCCGGCCGGCGCCGAAAAGAAGACTCCGGTCGAAGCGTGACAGCAGCGCGGCGGGTCGATCGCGCCGCCGCTTGCGGGCGGGGCAACGGCTCCCCATTTGATTGGAGTTGCGCCGCGCAGCGCCGCTTTTTCCCCTGAAGGCAGCCAGTCGCGCGGTAGCATCGCGCCGCAAGGCGCGTTCCTCCCTGACCTTCGGCCATCCCGGCATCCCCGGGGTGGCCGTTTTTTATTCGGCGGCGACGCCGACCCCGCGTTGCTCGATGATTGACGCCAGCTCGACGCTGAGCGCTTCGAACAGCATCGCCACACGGTCAAAGCCCGTCCCCGCGGTGCGTGCATCGCGCTGGCAATAAGCGGCCCGATCCACCTCAATCTGGATGGCGTGGATCCCGCGTTGAGGTGCCCCGTGGCGGGCGACAATATGCCCTCCCGCGAACGGGGCGTTATGCGCCACAGCGAAACCGAGCCGCGAGGCAATGCGGTCCGCGGCCACGCTGACCCACTTGGCCGCGCTGGTGCCATGGCGATCGCCGATTACGACATTGGCCTCGCCGCGGGCGCGCGGAGGCATCGAATGGCAGTCGATCAGCACCACTTCGCCCCATGAGCGCGCCAGCCGTTCAAGCGCGGCGGTTAGCGCGGCGTGATAAGGGCGGTGAACGCTGGCGATCCGTGCCACAAGTTCGTCTTCCGCCAGCGGCGCGCGCCACAAGTCGCCAAGCCCGGCAAGCCGCGACGGCAGCAGCCCGAGCCCGGCGCGTGCGCGGAGCGTCGGCGCCTCGCCTGTGCGGCCGGCAATCGTCGCGGGGTCAAGATCGTCCTCGGCGCGGTTGAGATCGATCAGCGCGCGCGGCGCCCGGGCAATCACCGCACCAACCCCGCGATCGAGCGCGCCCTCGACCAGCTGGTCGACAAGCGGATCCTCGAGCCGCTCAAGGCTTGCGCGGCCAAGCCTGGCGCGGGCGAGCAAAGCGGGGTCATAATCGCGTCCCGAATGCGGCACCGACAACAAAAGCGGGCGCCCGCGGCCGGGGCGAATTTCGATCTGGCAAGCAGCAAAGGAGGAACGATCAGTCACGCGTGTCGCAGCCTAATCGTGCTATTTTCGGACAGCAATTGCACGAAGCCATTTAGATGGGTGGAAAATTTAAAGCGATGCGCTCATATCGTGTTGGTGATGATCAGAATTCTCCTTGCTGAAGACGATGCGTCGATGCGCGAGTATCTCCAGCGCGCGCTGCAGCGCGTCGGTTATGATGTCGAGGCGGTCGGCTGCGGCACCGAAGCGATGCCACTGCTCGAGCCGGGCAAATATGACCTCCTGTTGACCGACATCGTGATGCCCGAGATGGACGGCATCGAGCTTGCCCAGAAAGCGAGCGCGATCGACCCCGCGATCCGGGTCATGTTCATCACCGGCTTCGCCGCGGTCGCGCTCCAGGGTGGACGCACCGCACCCGAGGCCAAGCTGCTGTCGAAGCCGTTTCACCTGAAGGATCTCGTCGCCGAAGTCGACCGCATGTTCCAGAGCGAGGACCAGCACGGGCGCCTCTAGAGGCTTCGACGAAATCGATGTTTTCATTGGTGGCCGCGCTCCAGCTTGGCCCGGTTGGGCGAGGAGACGCGCTCACGCGTAATGCAATCCCGGCAATGAGGGTTGCGCGGGGCCTGATCGCCGCTTAAAGGCCGCCCCAGATGTCTCGCTGAGCCCGTCCGAGGGTTGGCGGATTTCCCCGGGTGGGCGTGTAGCTCAGTGGTAGAGCACTGTGTTGACATCGCAGGGGTCGCAAGTTCAATCCTTGCCACGCCCACCATATTTTCTCCATATATAACATTAGGTTAGTTAGGTTCCGCCACACTTCCCTGCAGTGTTCGGCTGGTGCAGATGAACTTGCGTGCCCAAAATCAGGGGGTCAGACACGAGCAATCTATGCCCGCTTTCGACCCTTTTCGGACGTTTTAGCTACGTCACCTAAGCGCCCATTACAGGCGTTTGGGCCGATCTGCGGAGTGTCCCGAACCAGTCTCTCGTTCAGCAAGAATTCCTAGATCATTAACCCACGCGTCTTTGCGGGCCGAGCACGCCGCGTGGTTCCCCTAAGCTGTTCGAAGTCGCCACTTTTCGTCCGCCGCCGGTCTGCATGCGTCACCGACGGTCTCGCGCAACCAGCGGTGTGCGGGATCGCCATCAAGTCGGGGGTGCCAAAGCAGCGAAATCGTAAATTCGCGGACAGGCAGCGGGATCGGAAACGTGTGCATCCCGTCCCGAAGGCCCCCGGTGTGCCTGTCGGGCACTGTCGCGATCAGGTCCGAACCGCGCGCGAGAGCCAATGCCGCTGAAAAGCCGTCGACGGTTGTCATGATAACGCGGGAGAGGCCCACGTCGCGGAGAAACTCATCGACTTGGCCCAGGTCCAGTCCCTGACGCCAAGCGATAACATGGCTCCAACTGGCGTAATCGGCCGAAGTCACGGCAGCGCGCGCGAGCGGGTGATCAATCCTTACGGCGCCGATATAGTGATCTGCAAAGAGCGCCTGCGTTCGGATCTCGGGGCCGATCGAAGCGTCTACCACGCCGGTCTCAAGATCGACGGTGCCATCGCGCAATCCCTGACTGTCCTTGTCGAGCTTGCGGACGAACCGAAGTTGAACGCCCGGCGCCTCCTGGCGGACGCGCCGGATCAGCGAAGGGCCGAAAGTTTCAGTAAGTCCGTCACTGGTGCGCAGGGTGAAGGTTCGTTTCAATGCCAGCAAATCCAGCCGATCAGTCGGGCGCAACAGGACATGCGCGTCTTCTACGAGCAGGCGGACCTTTTCGCGCATCTCCATGGCGCGGGGCGTGGGAACCAAGCCGCGCCCGGCCCGCACCAGCAGCTGATCGCCGGTGACCGAGCGCAGGCGCGCCAAGGCTCGACTCATCGCTGAGGAGCTCAGCCGCAGCTTTCGGGCGGCGCGTGCGACGCTTCCCTCTGACAACAACACGTCCAGTGTGTGCAGGAGATTGAGATCCGGGAACGCCATCTGTTCGCTATAGGGCGCAATTCGGTCGTGACATAGCGTCAAACGCAACGATAGGCTGCAATCGGCGCGCCTTCCGCCCTGTCAGTGCCACTCGTATGTCTACCCTTCACAGTTCAAAAGTGGACAACGAATCATGGCTTCCAGCTCACTCGAAAAATTCATCGCCGGTGTGCAATCCGACTGGGCCCCAATCAGCACCGCAGTGGTCGCGAAGTGCCGCCAGCACTTGGCCGAGCTCACGCTGGCTGGGCAGGCCGAGGAATGGCTGGCGGTGTTGCTCGTCGAGCAACCGGTCTCGCGCGAACTCCATCGCGATCCGGCCCACGGCTTCATGCTGCTCGCGCATGTTGAACAGCAAAGCCTTTACAGACCACCGCACGACCACGGGCGGGCATGGGTCGTCTATGGCGTGCAATCGGGCGAACTCGAAGTCGGCACCTACGTGAAGGTGTCGGATCCCCAGGGACAGGTCCGTCTGGTCCGGCGCGACATGCACGTGCTGCGGGCTGGCGAGGCACGCGCCTATCTGCCCGGAGACATCCACGACACGCGCTGCCTGAGCGAGACCGCGCTTTTGTTCCGGTTTACCGAGCGCGATCTTCGCCACGAAGACCAAGTCGAGCACAAGCTGACGCGCTTCGTCGATCGCGACGGCGAGTGGGTTCTGCCCGGCGCATGAGGCTGGCTCTTTCCAGAGAACGGCTGTGCGTTGCGGCAGTCCTTGCGGCAATGGCACTTGTTGTGCTCGATGCCGGCATCGTCAACGTGGCGCTGCCGGTTCTTGCGGATTCGCTGGATGCGACGCCCGCCCGGACAATCTTGGTGGTGAGCGCTTATCAGCTCGCGTTGGTCATGGGCCTGCTTCCCTGCGCCCATGTCGCGGAAAGCTGGGGGTATCGCAGGCTTTTCGTTGCTGGCGTGGCCGT
>JAJAYY010000155.1 GCA_026785965.1 Sphingomonas bacterium | reverse complement strand
GTGTGGACCCACGCGATGCGCGATATCGCGATCCACGACGCGTTTCGCCCGGCCGGCGCACCGGCAAGCGAACCCGCGGCCCATGCCGTCTCGCTCGGCGCCGGCTGCCTGTGGGGCGAAGTCTATCGCACCGTCACCGCCAAAGGGCGCTACGTCCAGGGCGGCGGGTGCCTCACCGTCGGCACCGCGGGCTTCGTCCAGGGCGGCGGCTTCGGCAGCCTGTCGAAGCAGTTCGGCACCGGCGCGGCGAACCTGATCGAGGCCGAGATCGTCACCGCCGACGGCCGCATCCGCACCGTCAACCGCTGGCACGATCCCGAGCTGTGGTTCGCGCTGCGCGGCGGTGGTGGCGGCACCTTCGGCGTGGTCACCCGGCTGACGCTCAAGACCCACCCGCTTCCGCCGACCATCGGCGCCGCCTTGTTCGAAGTGAAAGCGAAGGACGACGCGGCATGGCGCGCTTTGATCGAACGGATGATCGCATTTTACGCCGACTCATTGTTCGGCCCGACGTGGGGCGAACAGATCCGCTTCAGCCCCGGCCGGCGGCTGAGCATCACCATGGTCTGCCACAGCCTCACCCAAGCGCAGATCGAAGCCGCATGGGCGCCGTTCATCGCCTGGATCAAGGTGCGGCCAGGCGCCTACACCTTCGCCAGCGACCCCGCGTTCATCGCTATCCCCGGCGACAAATTCTGGCAGCCCGCGACGCTCCGCGCGATCCCCGGCCTGGTCCTTCAGGACGATCGCGCTGGCAGTCCCGCCGACAACATCTATTGGGCGTCGAACCGCAACGAGGCGGGGCAAGTGCTCCACGCGTATCAGTCGTTGTGGCTGCCCAATGCCTTGCTCGCCCCGAACCGGCAGAGCGCCCTGGTCACCCCGTTGGACGACAGCGCGCGGGTGTGGGACCTCGCGCTTCACCTCAACAAGGGTCTTGGCGGCGGGTCGGCGGAAGCCGTTGCGGCGACGCGCGAGACCGCCACCAATCCGCAGGTCCTCGACGCATTCGCGCTTCTGATTTGCGCGGCCGAGGAGCCGCCGGCCTACCCCGGGAGCCCCGGGCACGCGCCCGATGTCGCCGATGCCCGGGCCGATTCCGCCGGAGTGACCCGCGCCATGGCCCCGCTGCGCGCGCTCGTTCCGAACGGCGGCTGCTATGTCTCCGAAGCCGACTATTTCCTTGCCGACTGGAAGCGCGCGCACTGGGGCGACCATTACCCGCGCCTCGCCGCCGCCAAGCGCCGCTACGATCCGGCCAACCTCTTCCACGGCCACCACACGGTCGAGCGCGCCTAGCGCGGCAGCGGCACCACCTGCGTCTTGTTCGCCTCGTCGCGCGGGGTGTCGATCGGCGTGCAGATCGAGGGCGTATATCTGCCGCTCGACCAGGTCCGCCCGGCAAGCGCACGGATGCGCTCATAATCGGGCGTAAAGCCATATTCTCTCGCCATCGGCAACGTTTGCTGGATGTCGATGCGCGCCTCATAGTCGAGCGTCGACGCATCCTGGAGCGCCTCGAGCAGCATCGTCCGATCGCTCGGCCCAAGCGCCTGTGGCCCCATCTGCAGCGCGCGCAGCCGCCCCCACGCCAGCCGCTCCTCGCGCTGAATGCGGTCGAACCGGCTGAGCCCCTCGACGATTACGCCCATGCGATACTGGTCCTCGCCCGACAGCAGGGTCAGCCGCCCGGCGGCCGCGGCGGCATTGTAGCGCTCAAGCGGGATCTCGATCACGGGCGTCTGCACCACCCATTGCGGCGTCACGAAGGTGCCAGTCTCCTGCCACGCTTTGAAGATTGCGCGCAGATCGCGGAAGCGGCGGTCGATGCATTGCTCGGCGGTGCGCCGCAGCGCCATGCTGGCGAGCCCGTCGTTAAGCTCATCGGAAACGTCGGCGGTGGCCTCGGCCGCCACGCCGCGATCGTGCAGGTCGGATGCCACCCGCTCCGCGCCAAGCGCGAGCATCACGCCGAGCACGATGATTCCGACTTCGCCAAGGAATTGGCGCCAACCGTGGATCGGCTTGGGCAGTCGAAGATCCATGCAGCTCCCCCCGGATCAGGCGAAGCTAGCGCGTGTTCAGCCGCGCGCAATCGTCAATCGGCGCGTTGCGCATCGCCTTCGTCCTCGCCGTTGGGCTTGTCGAACTCGCCCGACGTGAGCAAGCGGCCGTCGCTCCGCGCCTCGATCGTGTAGGTCCCGGGCATCAAATTGGTCGGCAAGGCGAGCCTGACTACAAACCTGCCCGCCTTGTCGGACCGTGCGCGACCCGCGATCTCGCCCTGCTCGGGGGATAAAAGGACGATTTCCCGGTCAGGCGCAAAACCCCGCCCGCCAACCGTCACCATCTCCTTCTCGACCATTCGCTCGACCGCCAGTTTGGGCCGGTCCGGCGCGGCCAGCCCGCGCGGCGATGGCGGCGGCGAGGCGCGCTCGAGCACCGCCGTCACATCCGCCGCATCGGGCAGTGGACGCCGGTCGTCCCACGGGAAGCTGTAGCTTTTCGGACAATTGGCCGCGGCTTTCAGCTGCCACAGGCCCTGGCCGTAGCTGGAGACATAGACCGCGCCGTCGGGCGTGAAATGGAGGCTGGTGATATATTGAATCTTGTCCGAATCGAAGATTGTCCGCCAAGTCCGCCCGCCGTTGGCGGAGCAGGCGATTCCCGCATCGCGAGTCGCCACCAGAATACGGCGCGGATGATACGGATCGAACGCAATATGCGTGACCCCCATCAGGTCGGGCTTGCCGCCGTACAGGTTGAGCGCGCCGCCCCGCCGCACCTGCGCGGTCAGTCCGCTGCTGGTGTACCACGTCTGGCCGCCATCGCGCGTCATTTTGACGTCGTTGGCGACGACATCGGGCGCGATC
>JAJAYY010000154.1 GCA_026785965.1 Sphingomonas bacterium | reverse complement strand
TACAACATGATCCGGGCGACCTTCGAAGCGCTCAAGGAACAGACCAGCCCCCGTTCGGTGGCGCAGCGTCGCGGCAAGAAGGTCTCGGACCTGCTTGGCCGTGGCGGCATGGACAAGGCCGAGGCCGAAGCCACTGCCGAAGCGATCACGGAGTAATCAGCATGGCGAAGGTAACCTATACCCAGATCGGTTCGCCGATCCGCCGCGACAAGACCCAGCGCGCGACGCTGGTCGGTCTCGGCCTCAACAAGATGCATCGCACGGTGACGTGCGAGGCGACCCCTTCGGTCATGGGCCAGGTGCGCAAGGTCGCGCATCTGCTCAAGGTCGAGCAATAACCTCATCCATCGGGCTTCGGCCCTGCGCGATATAAGCGAAAGCGAGTGCACGACATGAAACTTAATGAAATCCGCGACAATCCTGGTGCCCGCAAGAGCCGCGTCCGCGTCGGCCGCGGGATTGGCTCGGGCCTCGGCAAGACCGCCGGGCGCGGCCAGAAGGGCCAGAAGAGCCGCTCGGGTGTTTCGATCAAGGGCTTTGAAGGCGGCCAGATGCCGCTCCACATGCGGCTCCCGAAGCGCGGTTTCAACAACATCTTCGCCAAGGATTTCGCCGAAGTGAATTTGGGCGCGATCCAGAAAATGATCGACGCCGGAAGCCTTGAGGGCAAAGGCACGCTCGACCATGCCGCGCTCAAGGCTGCCGGCCTCGCGCGCGGAGGCCGCGACGGCGTCCGCTTGCTTGGCAAGGGCGTGCTCACGGCGAAGGTCAGCTTCAAGGTGGCCGGCGCGTCTAAGGGCGCAATCGAAGCGGTCGAAAAGGCTGGCGGCAAAGTCGAGATCCTCGAGGTGGTTACCGCCGCCGAGAAGGCCGCAGTCAAGAAGGGCAAGGCGCGTCTCGCGCGGATCGCCGACAAGGCCGAAAAGGTCGCCAACAACCCCAAGACCGCGAAGAAGGGTTGACCCTATTCTTTGTGCGTGGGGGGCTTCGCACCGGCGCCTCAGTGACTATATCGGGCGGCGGGGGGCTCAGGCCCGCCGCCGCCTGACCTTTATCTAGGGATTATCGATGGCATCCGCAGCCGAACAACTGGCCGCCAACATCAGCCTTTCCAGCTTTGGCAAGGCGACCGAGCTCAAGAAGCGCCTGTGGTTCACCCTCGGCGCACTGGTGCTGTTCCGGCTGCTGTCGTTCATTCCCATGCCGGGAATCGATCCGCGGGCGATGGCCTCGCTATTCCAGACCCAGCAGGGCGGCGTCCTCGACTTTTTCAATACCTTCTCGGGCGGCAGCCTCGAGCGCATGAGCATCATCGCGCTGGGCGTGATGCCCTACATCACCGCTTCGATCGTGATCCAGCTCGGCGGATCGCTCTATGAGCCGTGGAAGCAGCTAAAGAAGGAAGGCGAGGTCGGGCGCAAGAAGCTCAACCAATACACCCGCTATCTGACCGTCCTTCTGACCACCGTGCAGGGCTATTTCATCGCCGTCGGGCTTGAGGGCCTCGGCGCGACGCAAGGCATCGCTGCGGTCGTCGAGCCGGGAATGATGTTCCGCGTCTCGGCCACCATCAGCCTGGTCGGCGGCACCTTGTTCCTGATGTGGATCGGCGAGCAGATCACCAGCCGCGGGATCGGCAACGGGGTCAGCCTGATCATCATGGCCGGGATCGTCGCGTCGCTGCCGCGCACGCTGGCGCAATTGTTCGAGGGCGGCCGCGCCGGAACGCTCGATTCGCTGCTCGTCGTGACAATCATCGTCGCGGTCGCGGCGCTGGTGCTGTTCATCTGCTTCATGGAGCGCGCCCAGCGCCGCGTGCTGGTCCAATATCCGAAGCGCCAGACCGCGCGCGGGGCGATGCAGCAGGAGCGTTCGCACCTGCCGATCAAGATCAATACCGCGGGCGTTATCCCGCCGATCTTCGCCTCGTCGCTGCTGCTGATGCCACTGACCGTGCTGCAAATGGCCGGTGGCGGGCTCAACGGTCCTGACAGCAGCTCGAGCGAGTGGCTGATCACGCTCTCGACCTACCTCCAGCATGGCTCGCCTTTGTACCTTGCGCTGTACGGCTTCGGGATCGCTTTCTTCTGCTTCTTCTACACCGCGGTGCAGTTCAATTCGGAAGAAACCGCCGAGCAATTGAAGCGTCACGGCGGCTTCATTCCCGGGATCCGCCCGGGCAAGGCGACCGAGACCTATTTCGATTATCTGCTCAACCGCATCACGGTGGTCGGCGCGGCTTATCTGGTGCTGATCTGCCTCATCCCCGAGGTGCTGTTCAGCCAGGCTGGCGTGCCCTTCTACCTAGGCGGGACCAGCCTGCTGATCGTGGTCAATGTGACGATGGATACGGTCAGCCAGATCCAAAGCCACTTGATTGCGCATCAATATGGCGATCTGATCAAGAAGGCGAAGCTCAAGGGCGGGCGGCGTCGCTAGTCATGGCGTCGAACAGGGGAGCGTCCACCTTGGATATCATTCTTCTTGGCCCGCCCGGGGCGGGCAAGGGCACCCAGGCGCAGCGGCTCCAGGCCAAGCGCGGGATGATCCAGCTTTCGACCGGCGACATGTTGCGCGAAGCGGTCGCCAAGGGCACGCCGGTCGGGATCAAGGCCAAGGTGGTGATGGAAGCGGGCGAGCTGGTTTCGGACGCGATCGTCTCGGCGTTGATCGGCGAGCGACTTGATACTGCCGCCGCGCACGGCGCCATCTTCGACGGCTTTCCGCGCACTGAGCATCAGGCCGATGCGCTCGAAATCCTGCTCGGCGAGCGCGGCCGGAAGCTCGATCATGTGATCGAACTGGTGGTCGACGAAGAAGCGCTGGTCGAGCGGATCACCGGGCGCTTCACCTGCGCGACCTGCGGTGCGCCTTACCACGATCGCTTCCATGTTCCCCAGGTTGCGGGCACTTGCGACGCGTGCGGCGGGCATGAATTCAAGCGCCGCCCCGACGACAATGAACAGACCGTGCGCACGCGGATGGCCGAATATCGCGCCAAGACCGCGCCAATCCTCCCGCTGTACGAGGCCAAGGGCCTGGTCCGCCGGGTCGACGGAATGCTGACGGTCGAGCAGGTTGCGGCAGCGATCGACGCGATCCTCGACGGCTAGGACAAAAAGCGTAAGCTGCGCCGCTTGATCGAGGGGACCCGCAGTGAAGCTTTTGTTTCCGTTGGCGGCTATGGCGTTCGCTGCTCCCGCCGCCGCCGAAGTGGTCAGCGCTGACGCGCACGGCTTCGAAATTCGCCACAGCATCACCCTCGTCGTGCCGCAGCCGCAAGCCTATGCCGCATTCGGGCAAGTCGATCGTTGGTGGTCGAAGACCCATACGTATTCCGGCGATCCATCCCGGCTGTCGCTCACGCTGCGCCCCGGCGGATGCTTGTGCGAGCGGCTCGACGGCGGCGGCGGGATTGAGCATTTGCGCGTGAACTACGTCGAACCCAATCAGCGCGTCGTGCTGACCGGGGGGCTTGGCCCTTTATTGTTCGAAGCCACCGCCGGCGTGATGGACGTTCTGGTCGAGCGCACCGCCGGAGGCTCGCGCATCACGCTATACTATCGCGTCGCCGGGTTTGCGCGGGGCAATGGCGCCGAACTCGCGCCCGCGGTCGATCAAATGCTCGCCGAGCAGGTCAAGCGCTTGCGCCTGTTCGCTGCGGCAAGTCGGCCGGCGCGCTAGGCCCGCACC
>JAJAYY010000153.1 GCA_026785965.1 Sphingomonas bacterium | reverse complement strand
GCTCGGACGTGCCATTGGCGAGCACGATCATGATCTCATAGCCCTGGCGCTGGTGGAAGCTTTCCTCCTTGCACACTCGGACCATCGCCCGCGCATAAGGCCCGTACGACGTCCGCTGCAGCGGCACCTGCTTCATGATAGCGGCGCCATCGACGAGCCAGCCGATCGCCCCGATATCGGCCCAGGTCAGCGTCGGATAATTGAAGATCGTGCTATATTTGGCTTTGCCCGACAGCAAAGCCAGGGTCATCTCGTCGCGGCTCGTGCCCAGCGTCTCGGCGGCGCAGTAAAGATACAATCCATGCCCCGCCTCGTCCTGCACCTTGGCGAGCAGGATCGCTTTCCGCCGCAAGCTCGGCGCGCGCGTGATCCAATTGCCTTCGGGCAACATCCCGACGATCTCGCTGTGCGCATGCTGGCTGATCTGCCGCACCAGCGTCTTGCGATACGCTTCGGGCATCCAGTCCTTGGGCTCGATGAATTCGTCCGCCGCGACCCGCGCCTCAAACGCCTCCAGAAGCGCAGGATCTTCGGCCGGGCCGATCGACTTGACGTTGGGCTGCTTGCCCATTTCGGTGGTGTACATGTGAAGCACTCTAGTGCGAGTGACGCTCCGCATCAAATATTGCGTTGGTCATGCCCGATCGAGTTGGGCGTCCAAGACGAGCCGCAGTCCCGGTTCGGCAGTGCTCCAGCGTGGGGCCGCGCCGATCGTGCGCGCCAGGGACCCGACGACGCGACTCCCCAGCCCTTGATTGCGCTCAACCCGCTCGACCGCTTGCGCATCGGCGCGCCCGTCGTCGCTCAGCGTGAGCGCGTACCCGCCCGCGCGTCCGCGCAAGGTGATGGCAATCGTTCCCGCGCTGTCACCAAAGCCGTGGCGGGCCGAGTTGGTGACGAATTCGTTGACGATCAGCGCAATCGCATTGGCATGGTCCGATGGCACCATCGTCGGCGCGAGATCAAGCGCGAAGCCAACCTTTTCACCAACGATCAGACTCAGCTTCGCCACTGCGCGTTCGATCAATTTGGCCGCATCCACTGACTCGCCATCGCTGGAAAGCTGCATTTCCTCGTGAAGCGCGCTCAGCGCCGTCAACCGCGACCCCACCGCCGCCAGGGCGCCTTGAGCGTCAGCACTGTCCGACCGTGCCGATTGGAGCTGGATCACCGCCGCGATTGACGCGAGCGAATTCTTGACGCGGTGGTCGATCTCGCGTCGCAACACGTCCTGCACCTTGAGCGACAGGCGCAGGTTAAGCTCGCTCATCACGCGCGCCGCAAGCGTGCTCATCGCATTGCGCTGAACCGGCGTGAGGGTTCGCGGCTTGACGTCGAGCACGCACAAGGTCCCGAGCGGCAATCCTTCGGGTGTTTCGAGCAATGTGCCGGCATAAAAACGAAAGCCCCCCTCGGCCACGCACAGCGGATTGTCGGACATCCTGGGGTCGGTCAGCGTGTCGGGGATTTCGACGAAGGCATGTTCCAGGATGACATGACTGCACAGGCTGGTCGCAAGCGGGGTCGAGCGCACCCCCAGCCCGACCTCGGCCTTGAACCATTGGCGGTCGGCATCGATGAAATTGACCACCGCGACCGGGACCTCGCAGATTTCCGCGACCAGCGCCACGAGATCGTCGAATTCGGCTTCGCGGGGCGTGTCGAGGATGGCGTATCGCCGAAGCGCATCGAGGCGCTCTGTCTGGCGGGGATGGGACTGCGCTAACATTTGACCCGTCCATAGCTGTCTGGCGGGGCGGAGCAAGCCGATAGCGACTCGCCGACTTGACGCTGCGCTCGACCGGCGCGACCACGTCCGCATGACCTACGAAACCATCACCTTCACCCTCACCGACTCGATCGCCCGCATCACCTTGAACCGCCCTGACCGGCTCAACAGCTTCACGCGTCAAATGCACGCCGAACTGGCGCAAGCGCGCGACGACGCCGCCGACGCTCGCGTGATCATCATCACCGGCGCCGGGCGCGGCTTCTGTGCCGGGCAGGACCTAAACGACCGCGCCGTCGCGGGCGATGAGCCAGTTGATCTCGGCGCGACGGTCGAAGCGAGTTGGAACCCGCTCATCCGCCGCCTCGCGACGATGCCGCAACCTGTCATCGCCCGGGTCAACGGCGTCGCCGCCGGCGCGGGGGCCAACATCGCGCTCGCTTGCGACCTCGTCGTCGCGGCGCGCTCGGCCAAGTTCATCCAGAGCTTCTCCGCGCTCGGCCTGATCCCCGACAGCGGCGGCAGCTGGCATTTGCCGCGCCTCGTCGGCCAGGCGCGCGCGCTCGGCCTTGCGCTGACCGGCGAACCGCTCCCCGCCGAGAAAGCCGCTGAATGGGGAATGATCTGGAAATGCGTCGACGACGATGCGCTCGACGCAGAAGTCGATGCGCTCGCGGCCAAGCTCGCCAGCCTCCCCCCGCTCGGCCTCGCCGCGGTCAAGTCGATCATCCGCACCACCGGATCGCGCACCCTCGATCAGGAACTGGACCTCCAGCGCGACGAAATGCGCCGCTTGGGCTTCACCGCCGACTATCGCGAAGGGGTGGCGGCGTTCCTTGAAAAACGTTCGCCGGTCTTCACGGGATCGTGACTATCGCCTACCCCTCGACTGGAGACTTAATCCGATGAAGACCCTGCTGCTCATCCTCGGCGTCGCCGCAATCCTGATGGGCCTGCTGTGGATCGGCCAGGGCACCGGCCTGATCCACTGGCCCGCGTCGAGTTTCATGCTCGACCAGCGGCCGTGGGCGCTTCGCGGGGCGATCCTGGCGGTGGTCGGGCTCGGCCTGATCATCCTGTCGCGGCGCCGCTGAAGCACGCATTCCCGATCAAGGAGCGCCCGGCAACGTGCACCGACCACTGAATCCTCATGTCCGCTTTGGGTGGAAAGCAGACATTAGCGCCTAGCGTCCGTTATGGGTGGGAAGCGGACGTTTACCTAATTCCAAAATTCGTTTACCCGAAAACCAAGTCAATTTCAGAAAGCGCATGGGGCTCACCGTTTCTTGAGGATCGTGGGAGAGGGCGCGAGGAGTGCGGCGCATGTTCAGGCATAGCTAAACTCAGCGGATTCTAACTCATAATTGTGCGGAGGCAGACATCTCAGGCGTCATCGCCACCGAGGTTCAGGGCCACGAAATCTGATCTGAGTTAAGGCAAGCCGATGACGCGCAATGATAAAGTCCAGCCGGCAATCGGCCTGACCCTGGCAGCAGCGGTCGGCGCGGCATGGCTGGCGATTCACCTCGGCGGCATTTTCTTCTGGCAATGGCGGCCATCGACGGTCCCGCTCGCCATGCTTCTCATAGCAGTGCAGGCGTGGCTCAGCACCGGGCTGTTTATCATCGCCCATGATTGCATGCACGGCTCGCTCGCCCCCGGACGACCGCGCCTCAGCGCGGCGATCGGCGCCCTGACCCTCGGCGCCTATGCCGCTCTGTCCTACCGTGCCTTATTGCCAAAACATCTCGCGCATCACGCTGCGCCCGGCACCGAAAGCGATCCCGATTTCCACCCCGGCGAGCCGCGCCGCCTGGTCCCCTGGTTCATCCGTTTCTTCCGCGGCTACTACACCCACGGCCAGATCTTACGGATCACGATCGTCGCGATCGGCTACATGCTGCTCGGCGCGTCGTTCATCAACATCGTCATCTTCTGGGCCGTGCCGGCGGTGCTCGCGCTGGTGCAATTGTTCGTGTTCGGAACCTACCTTCCGCACCGTCATGCCGATCAGCCGTTCGCCGACGAGCATCGCGCGCGAAGCAACAGCCTCTCGCCGCTCGGCTCGCTGGCAACCTGTTTCCACTTCGGCGGCTATCATCACGAGCATCATTTGAGCCCGGGCACGCCGTGGTGGCGCCTGCCCCGCGTGCGGCGCGACCTGCCGGCAATCTCGATGAAGCATACAGCATAATTGCCCTGACCTTGTGAGAGAGCCAAGCGCAACCTGGAAACTATTTCGAGGTAATTAAGTGACTCTGGCCGAGCATCCGCGTCCTAGCGAGAAACGGCCCGACCAGCCCCCGGCTTGCCGTTACCGAGAGTTGCCCGCCGTCGAAAAAGATCGGCTTTCCTTGGAACGACAAATCGCAGTGGGCGTCGCGGCAAGCAATCTGAAGCGCCTGATGGAGTCGCCCGGCGCCCTTACTTGACGAAAATCATGTCGCCGGTCGCCGCATCAAGATAGAATTTCTCGCCGCGCGGGTTGCTCATGATCGTCTTCCCGTCCTGATCGACGCCGAGGATCGTGACCTTGGCGGTGTTCTTGCCCTTTTGCCAGGGAACGGACTTGCCGGCCCGGTCCAATTCGACCTTCATGAAGATCTTGCTCGAAACGAACTTCTGGTCGCCGGTGGCGTCATCAATATAGAATAAATTGCCGCGCGAATCCTCGAACACGACATGACCATCGCCCACCCCCGCGACCGAATACTCGCCCTTATGTTTGAACTCGGATTTCCATTTGATGCAGCAATATATCCGGGCTTGACCCATTTGTTTTTCGTAACCCGCGCTGCGCGCCGAGCTTTCGGAAGCGGGAGTTTGTCCGGCTTGCTGATCGAGGGCCGGGGCGGCAAGCCCCGGCGCGGCCAGCAGGACGGCGGCGAGCGCGGCGCCGGACGACGCTGCGACGCTGCGTTTCCGGTCAGTAGTTCTGGCCATGACGGTTCCTTTTCCGGTTGGGTGAAATATTCATTTGCCGCGCCCGGTTCTTCGCATCGTACCGCGGCAATTGGCGGCGCCGCACGAACAGGCGTGGCTGTCGGGCCCGCTTTCGGCCGGAAGCCCCGGCGGCGGAGCGAGCTTGTAATCGAAGGTCAGTTCCTCGCCACGAGCGATGTCGACCAAGGCGTAAATGTACAGCCGGTCGTCGAACGCATAGGCCTCGCAGTTCGGCGCGCAGCTGTGAT
>JAJAYY010000152.1 GCA_026785965.1 Sphingomonas bacterium | reverse complement strand
GCCTCAAACAGCCCGCGCCGCACCGGCCCCGACAGCCCGCCCAGGAAATGCCGCCACAGTCGTTCATCGTCCCCACACCGCGCCGCCACTTCGCCAAGCAACCGCTCGACCGCCCCCGCGTCGCTCACTCCTACCCCTCTCCCTTCAAGGGAGAGGGCGACTCAGCCGCAGGCTGAGCGGGGAGAGGGGGGACAGCGGGAATCGCGGGCGCTGGCGGCGTTTCGCCGCCGCCCTTGGCGGGTGCTGCAGGTGCGGGGGTTTCGGGACTCTTTGCAGCCCCCTCTCCCTGGCTGGCTGCGCCAGCCAGTCCCTCTCCCGCGAGGGGAGAGGGACTGGTAACATCCTCGCCTTCGCCCGCGATCAGCGCGATGACGGTGCCGACCTTGACCCCGTCGCTGCCCTCGGCGACCAAAATCTTGATCACCGTGCCTTCATCGACCGCTTCGAATTCCATCGTTGCTTTGTCGGTCTCGATTTCGGCCAGCAGGTCACCCGATTTGACGACGTCGCCTTCCTTGACGAGCCATTTGGCGAGCGTGCCTTCTTCCATCGTCGGCGACAAAGCGGGCATTTTGAGTTCGGTCGGCATGGACAAATTCCGGCTGTGAGACTTGCCGGGCACAAACGCCAAAGCGGCGCACCGGGTCAAGGGGGGTGATGATTAAACCCTGTCCCGGGGGCAGGCGAAAATCGAGCCAAATAAGGGCCGCGCGCTTGCATGGCGCCGGAGGTTGGCGCAGCGTCGATGCGGCAGGGGAACAGGCAATGGCACGCACCTATCTCGTGGTGGTCAACGATAGCCCGGAAACGCGTGTCGCGCTGCGCTTTGCCGCGCGCCGCGCCGCCAAGACCAATGGTTCGGTCGAGGTGCTGGCGATCGTCCAGCCGCAGGACTTCGTTCAGTGGGGCGGGGTCCAGGCGGCGATCGAGGAGGAACAAAGGCTGCGGATCGAGGCGAGCGTCACCGCCAATGTCGGCGAGATCATGGACGCCGCCGGGATCAAACCCGAGATCGTGATCCGCCAGGGCGAGCCGGTCGATGTGGTGCGCGCTTATGTCGGGACGCGAAGCGATATCGCCGCCTTGGTGCTCGGCGCGGCACCGTCGGGCAACCCCGGCCCGGTGGTCGCGGATTTCACCGGCAATGATGCCGGCAAATTGCCGTGCCCGGTGATGATCATCCCCGGATCGCTTAGCGACGAGCAATTGGAGATGCTGAGCTAGATCGCGCGCGCCATTATCTCGCCCAGCCGTACGCCCCCCGCCTCATCCTCGGCATCGAACCGCGCAATCTCGGGGCTGTCGATATCGAGCACCGCGAGCAGCACGCCGTCGCGAACGATCGGCACCACCAATTCGCTGTTCGACGCGGCATCGCAGGCGATGTGGCCGAGGAAAGCATGGACGTCGTCGACCCGCTGGACCTGGCGCGTCGCCGCCGCCGCGCCGCACACGCCTTGGCCAAAAGGAATGCGGATGCACGCCGCGCGCCCCTGGAACGGGCCGAGCACCAGCTCGCCGCCGAGGTTGCGATAAAAGCCCGCCCAATTGACCCCGGGCAACGTGTCGAAGATCAGCGCCGCGGCATTGGCCATGTTGGCGACGCCGTCGGGCTCACCCGCGACCAGCGCCTCGAGCGCGGCAGCGAGATCGCGGTACAGCGTGGCCTTGTCGGCGGCGGCAATCTTGTAATCGTACATCAGTCGAAACTCACCTTGCCGCGTCCGCGTTTGATCGCGCCGCGCTGAACCTTGCTTTCGACCCGTTTGGCCTTGGCCGAGCGCGAGGGCTTGGTCGGGCGGCGGCGGGCCTGGACGATATGCGCCTCGGTGATCATTTTTTCCAGTCGCGCGCGGGCATCGGCGCGGTTGCCCTCCTGGCTGCGAAACCGGCGCGCGGTGATGATCAATTCGCCGCCGGCGGTGAGCTTGCTCCCGGCGATGACCTTCAATCGCGCATAAGCGTCGGGGCTGAGCCCGAGCCTGAACACGTCGCAGCGCAATTGGCAGGCGGTCGCGACCTTGTTGACATTCTGGCCGCCGGGCCCGGTCGCGGCGAGGAATTTCTCGCTCAGCGCGTCGTCGGGTATCGGATCAGACGACATCGGCCCAATCCGCGAAGCGCTCGGGCAGCGGCGCGGTCACGTCGATCGTCGGTTTCGATCCGCGCGGGACGACCAGCCGCGAGGCGTGGAGCAGCATCTCGCCGCCGGGATAGCCATAGACGCGGTCGCCGACGATCCCGACTCCGAGTCCTTCGCGCGCGTGGACGCGAATCTGGTGCGTGCGGCCGGTCAGCGGGCGAAACTCGACCATCGTCTTGCCGTCGCGCACCCCAAGCTTGCGCCAGCGGGTCTGCGCCGGCTTGCCGCCCAGCTTACCGTCCACGTCGCCGACCATCCGCCACCCAGCCTCGGCGCTCGACACCTTGGCCACGGCCAAGTCGATCACGCCCTCGTCGCCGTCGATCTCGGCGCCAAGCACCGCGAGATAATATTTTTCGACCGCGCCGCTTTCGAATGCCGCCTGCGCTTCGGCGCGGGCACGCGGGTTGCGCGCGAACAGCAGGCAGCCCGACGTATCCTGGTCGAGCCGGTGCATTGGGGTCGGCGGACGCTTGAAGCCGAGCATCAATTCCTGGATGCGATATTCGATGCAGTCGCCGCCGAGCCGCGGCGCATCGACCGGCAGCCCGTGAGGCTTGTCGATGACGATCGCGTCGCCGTCGATGAACAGGATCCGGTCTTCAAGGTGCATGCGCGCCCCCTTGGCGCTGTGGCGCGGCGAAGTCCACCGTTGCAGCCGCGCAACATTGCGACGTCTTTACCAAGCTTTACGCACTATTAACCTTTTGCCGTCAGACATTGAATGGTTAATGGACGCTTAGACGTCGTTAAGGACGCGCAACACATGCCGCATCCGATCGGCGGCCTGACGAGGGGTGTAAGACAATGCGGGTTTTGCTGATCGAAGATGAGGCGACCATCGCCAAGAGCATCGAGTTGATGCTCGGGACCGAAGGGTTCAACGTCTACACCACCGACCTGGGCGAAGAAGGCCTCGATCTGGGCAAGCTCTATGATTACGACATCATCCTGCTCGATTTGAACCTGCCCGATATGCATGGCTATGACGTGCTCAAGAAATTGCGCACCGCCAAGGTCGGCACCCCGGTGCTAATCCTCTCGGGGCTGAACGAAATGGACAGCAAGGTCCGCGCGCTCGGTTTCGGCGCCGACGATTATGTCACCAAGCCATTCCACCGCGACGAACTGGTCGCGCGCATCCACGCCATCGTCCGCCGCTCGAAGGGCCACAGCCAATCGGTCATCCG
>JAJAYY010000151.1 GCA_026785965.1 Sphingomonas bacterium | reverse complement strand
GGTGGATGGAAGGCGCGCTCGAGAAGCTCACCGACAGCGACGACCCGATCGCGCGCGTGCTGCGCACCGAATGCACCTTCCATGTCGTTCCCAACATGAACCCCGACGGGTCGCGGCGCGGGCATTTGCGGACCAATGCGGTCGGCGTGAACCTCAACCGCGAATGGCATAACCCGACTGCCGAGCAGAGTCCCGAAGTGCTGTGCGTGCGCAACCGGATGGACCAGACCGGGGTCGATTTCGCGATGGACATCCACGGCGACGAAGCGATCCCGGCCAATTTCCTCGCCGGGTTCGAAGGCATTCCGTCGCTGACGACCAACCAGTCGCGCCTGTTCAAGCTGTTTTCGGACACGCTCGAAAAATTGTCGCCCGATTTCCAGACCCGTCAGGGCTATGAGATCCCGCCCGCCGGCCAGGCCAATCTGTCGATGTCGACGACCCAGCTCGCCGAGCGCTTCGGCGCGGTGTCGATGACCCTCGAAATGCCGTTCAAGGATAATTTCGACCTCCCCGACGAGGTCTATGGCTGGAGCCCCGAGCGCTCGAAATATCTTGCCGGATCGTGCCTCGACACGCTTTACGCTTTGCTCCCCGAGCTCAAGCAAGCGAAAGCCGGCAAAGCCTGATGCCGACGCTCGTCTTGCTTCGCCACGGCCAGTCGCAGTGGAACCTCGAGAACCGCTTCACCGGCTGGTGGGACGTCGATCTGACCGAGCGCGGGATCGACGAGGCGAAGGCGGCAGGCGCGCTGCTCAGCGCCACGGGCCACGACTTCGATCTGTGCTTCACCTCGCTCCAGTCGCGCGCGATCCGCACACTCAACCTGGTGCTCGAGGAAATGGCACGGCTGTGGCTGCCGGTGACCAAGGATTGGCGGCTCAACGAGCGTCACTATGGCGGGCTGACCGGGCTCAACAAGGCCGAGACGATCGCCAAGGTCGGTGAGGCGCAGGTCAAAATCTGGCGCCGTTCGTTCGACGTGCCGCCGCCGCCGCTCGATTCCGACAGCCCCTACCGGCTCGACCACGACCGCCGCTACGCCGGGATCGACATTCCCGAATCCGAAAGCCTCAAGGACACCATCGCGCGCGTGCTGCCATATTATGAAGCCGAGATCGCGCCGCGGCTGCGCGAGGGCAAGAGGGTGATTATTTCGGCGCACGGCAATTCGCTGCGCGCGCTCGAAAAGCATCTCTCGAACATCGCCGACGCCGATATTGTCGGGCTCGAAATCCCGACCGGTCAACCGATTGTCTATGAACTGGGCAACGATCTGACGGTCAGGGACCGTTACTTTCTGAGCGAGCGCTAGCGCACGTCGCCTATGCTGCAGCCACGGCAATACGGACTGCCCCCGGCAGTCCTATGCTGCGGCTTTAACCCGGTACATCGCCTGGTCGGCGCGCGAGAGGACCGCCGCTGGCGTGTCGCCGCGCTCGACCAAAGTGACCCCGATCGCTACCGACAGCGGCATCGGCTGCCCTTCGAACAAAAAGTCGTCACCGGCGACAAGGTTGACCAGCCGCTCGGCGGTTTCGATCGCGCTTTGCTCATCGGCGTGCTCGAGCAGGATGCAAAATTCATCGCCGCCAAGACGCGCGACGCAATCGGTGGTGCGCACGCCGGCGAGCAATTGCTCGGCGACATGAATCAATGCCGCATCGCCGCCTTCATGACCGAAGCAATCGTTGAGGAATTTGAGCCCGTCGAGATCGACGAACAGCATCGCGGCCGGGGTGTCGTGGCGGTCGTGGCGCGCGATCATCGTTTCCAGCTCGCGCATCATCCCGCGGCGGTTGGCGACCGGGGCCAACGCATCGAGATGCGCGAGACGATCGAGATCGGCGACCTGCGCCTCAAGCTCGGCGACTCGCCCGCGAAGTTCCCCGATTTGCTCAAGCAACTCGACTGGATCGCGGCTCTCTTGAGCAACGTCATGCATGGCGACTCCCCGCTTATCGCGTTCTGCATAATCGAAACTTGCGACAATGTGGATAACTGAATCGAACGCGACCCGGATTGCGCCACCGGCACAGCGCCGTTAGGAGCAAGCGTCTCTTGGGGGCGTCAGCAGGGACGAAACGATGGCCGGTCCGCTAGTCGGGATCATCATGGGCAGCAGGTCCGACTGGGACACGATGCGCCACGCCGCCGAGACGCTCGATGCGCTCGGCGTGGAACACGAAACGCGCGTCGTATCGGCACACCGGACGCCAAAGCGCCTCTACGATTATGCCGCCGCCGCGCAGCAGCGCGGATTGAAGGCAATCATCGCCGGTGCCGGCGGCGCGGCCCACCTTCCCGGAATGGCCGCGTCGATGACCGCCTTGCCGGTGCTTGGGGTTCCGGTCGAGACCAAGGCGCTGAACGGCATGGATAGCCTGCTGTCGATCGTTCAGATGCCGGCCGGAATCCCGGTCGGGACGCTGGCCATCGGCAAGGCCGGCGCGATCAATGCGGCGCTGCTCGCGGCGGCAATGCTGGCGACGACCGATATCGCACTTGGCGAGCGGCTCGCCGAATGGCGCCAACGCCAGACCGACGCGGTCCCCGAGCGCCCCGAATGATCGTGGCCGGATGAGCCTCGCTCCGGGATCGACCATCGGCGTCATCGGCGGCGGCCAGCTCGGCCGGATGCTGGCGATGGCGGCGGCGCGGATCGGATATCGCTGCCACATCTTCGACCCGCATTACGCCCCGTGCGCGGCCGAAGTCGCGGGCCGCTTCACGCGCGCTGCCTTCACCGACGAGGACGCGCTACGACGGTTTGGCGAGGCGTGCGACGTGGTGACCTACGAATTCGAGAATTTGCCGGTCGCGCCGCTGGCGGTGCTCGGCGACCGTTTGCGCCCCGGAGTGCGCAGTCTCGAAGTGGCGCAAGACCGGATGGTCGAGAAGCGCTTCATCGCTGGCGTCGGATCGACCCTCGCGCCGTGGCGGCTGGTGGACGGCGGCGACGATATAAGCGCCGCATTCGACGCGCTTGGCGGCCCGATCCTGCTCAAGACGCGGCGGCTTGGCTATGACGGCAAAGGCCAGGCGTGGGTCGACGACCGCGACGCTGCAAGCGCGGCATGGGAAGCAATCGGACGCCAGCCGGCGGTGGCCGAAGCCAAGGTCGCGTTCGAGGCCGAATTTAGCGTCATCCTCGCGCGCACCGCCGCTGGCGAGACCAAGGCCTTCCCGATCAGCCGCAACGAGCATGATGGCGGGATTCTGCGTCGCAGCGTCGTCCCCGCGGGCGACTTGATCGCCGGACAGCAGGGTCAGGCCATCGCCGAGGCCGAAGCGCTTGCCGCGGCGCTTGACCATGTCGGGGTAATGACGGTCGAATTCTTTGCCGGTGCCGACGGGCCGCTGGTCAACGAAATTGCCCCCCGCGTCCACAATAGCGGCCACTGGACGATCGAGGGGACCAACACGTCGCAATTCGAGCAGCATCTGCGCGCGATTTGCGGACTGCCGCTGGGCGACACGGCGCTGGTCACAGGCGCCGCGAGTATGCAGAATTTGATCGGTGCCGACGTCGATTGCGTCGCCGACCTGATCGCCGAGCCGGGCGCGCGGCTCCACCTGTACGGCAAGGGCGAAGCGCGACCGGGCCGCAAGATGGGCCACGTCACGCGGCTTCGCTGACTAGAACGGCACCGCCCTCCGCAGCCATTCCGACAATGCAGCGCATTGCCGGAACCTTGGGCAGCTTCAACAATCAGCGCGGCTGGATCTGCTCGATCGGCAAGCCGAGCTTGGCAAGTTGGGGCCGGACTTTCGCGGCATCCCCGACCACCACGAACACGAACGCGTCGGGGTTGATGCGCGACTTGAGCACCTGATTGACCCCGGCAATGTCGAGCGCCCGGTAGCGATCGCTGATCAGTTCATAATAATTGTCCGGGCGGCCGAGCAAGGCGTTGGCCTGCATTGCTCCGAGCACCGAAGCGCCGGTTTCGAAGCGCCCCGGAAGCTCGCCGATCGAGGTGGTCACCGCGCGGTCGAGTTCGCTGGTGGTGACGCCTTTGCCGCCGGTGATGTCGCGGAAGTGCTGCAGGATCGCGGCGACCGAATCGCCGGTACGGTCGGCCTGGACCGGGGCCTGCACCAGATAGGGTACTGCAGCGAGGTTCATGCTCGCCCCGCCATAAGCACCGTACGACCAGCCCTTGTCCTCACGCAGATCGAGTGCCAAGCGTCCCGAGATGCCACCAAGTACGTCGGAGCCCGCGGAGATGGCAGTATTGTCGGCGCGCGGATCGATCGAGGTCACTTCACCGGCATAAATGAACGACTGCGGCGAATTGGGCCGGTCGATCAGCACGATCCGCGGACTGCGGCTGGCCGCCGGAACCGCCGAGAAGGTCTTGACCCCGCGCGGCGTGGCGGGCGCCTGCCATTGGCCGAACTGGCGTTCAAGCAGCGGCATGACGGTCGCCAGCGGCAGGTTGGAAACGATGAACAATTGGCCATTGTCGGGGCGCAGCCAGCGATCCTTGAACGCCAGCAGGTCGGCGCGGGTGAAGCCCTTGATCGCCGCCTCGTCGCCAAGCCCTGTGGTCGCATAAGGATGATTGGCGCCGTAGATCAGGCCGGGCATCGCGCGCGTCGCCATCGCTCCGGGGCTGGTCCGCGCCTGGGCCACCGAGGTCACCAATTGAGTGCGGTTACGTTCGATCTCGTCGGGCGCAAACGCCGGATTGACGACGATGTCGCTCATCAGCTTGAGCGACGGCACGAGGTTGGCGCTGAGCGCCGACATCGTCACCGAGCTGCGGTCGGCCGAGCCGCCGGTAGCGATCGATGCGCCAAGCCGCTCTTCTTCCTCGGCGAGCTGCTGCCCGGTCATCGTCGCAGTGCCCTCGTCGAGCAGGTTGAGCACCATATTCTGAAGCCCGCGCGCGGACGGCGCGTCGGCCGAGAAGCCGGCATCGAAGCTGAGCGCAAGCTGGGTCAGCGGCACTGCGCTGCGCTGTACATAATGGACCCTGATCCCGTTCGACAGCGCGGTATGGGTGACGTCGGGGAAGTCGAGCGGCAGCGGCGCACCCACCGGCGGCACGTCGCGCTTGACCGATACCGTCACCACATCCGCGACCTTGGCCGACATCGGCTTGGCGGTCGCCTTGGTTTCGACATAGGCCGGGCGCTCGCCGGGTTCGAGGCGGACGTTGACCACCGGGCGGGCGAGCCATTTGGCGGTCACCGCGCGCACATCGGCGGGGGTGACCAAGCCGTAATTTTGAAGCTCGCGGCGGTAGAAATCGGAATCGCCGTTGTAGAGCAGCCCTTCGGCCAGCGTCGACGCCTTGCCACTGCCATCGCCGACCTTCTCAAGCCCGCGAATCCGGCCCGCGACATTGACCATCGCGGCGCGGCGCAGTTCGTCTTCGGTCGGCCCTTCGGCGAGATATTGGGTGATCAATTGATCGAGCCTTCTTTCAACCACTGCCGGGTCGACCCCGGGTTTCACCGTGGCGCTGATCTCGACCAGCCCGATGCGGTGAAACGGCTGGACCCCGGCCGAGGCCGAAATCGCCAATTTTTCGCCGCGGACGAGGATCTGGTCGAGCCGCGAACTGGCCAGCCCGCCGAATACCGACATGCCGAGATCGAGCGCCGGAAGGTCTGCCGACTGGACCCCGGGCACCGCCCACAGCCGCTGAACTTCGACCGCCGCGACGCGGTCCTTGAGCACCAGCGACTTGGGCGCGGCGAGCGTCGGCACCGGGGCCGCGGCGGGGGTATTGACCGGGCCGCGCGGGATCGCTGCAAAATATTTGGTCATCAGCGCGCGCGCTTCGTCGACATTGATGTCGCCCGCGAGCGAGACGATCGCATTGTTGGGGCCGTAGCGTTCGACGAACCAATTCTTGACGTCGGCGAGGCTGGCGGCGTCGAGATCGGCCATCGAGCCGATCGTCGAGTGGCGATAGGGATGGCCCTCGGGAAACAGCGCTTCCATCGTCGCATAGTCGACCAGACCGCCGGGATTGTTGTCGCGCTGGCGCTTTTCGTTCTGGACCACGCCGCGCTGATTATCGAGCCGCGGCTGATCGACTGCGGCGAGCAGATAGCCCATGCGGTCCGATTCCATGAACAAGGAGCGCTCGAGATTGGCGCGCGGCACCGTCTCATAATAATTGGTGCGGTCGTACCAAGTGGTGCCGTTGAAGTCGGTTGCGCCGACCTTTTCGAGGAACGGCACAATGCCTTCGCGGATGTTGTCCGACCCGTAGAACATCAAATGTTCGAACAAATGCGCGAAGCCGGTCTTGCCCGCAGGCTCATCCTTCGATCCGACATTGTACCACGTGCTGACCGCAACCACCGGGGCCTTGCGATCCTCATGGACGATCACCGTCAGGCCGTTGTCGAGGCGGAAGGTCTGGTGCGGGATGGCGACTTCGCTGGCCAGCGCGGACACGGTCGCGGGGTTGTCGCTGAGCGCGAGCGGGGCCGACGGCACGGTTGCGCAAGCGGCGAGCAGCGATGCGCTGGCAGCGAGCAAGGTCAGGCGACGCAAACTATTGGACATGAACGATTCCTCAAATTGATCGGGCGCGACCCTAGCCGCGCGAAGCAGACGCGCAAGCGGCTTCGGCCAAAGGCGCGATCTAATCGACAAACAGCATAATCGCAGCCCCATGACAGCGGCCAACCGAGGTGCTAGCGGGCCGGGATGACGACTGCATTGGCCAAGATCCGCAACTTCAGCATCATCGCGCATATCGACCACGGCAAGTCGACGCTCGCCGACCGCCTGATCCAGACCACCGGCGGGCTGACCCAGCGCGAAATGACCCCCCAATTGCTCGACAATATGGACATCGAAAAAGAGCGCGGGATCACGATCAAGGCGCAGACCGTGCGGCTCGAATGGAAAGGCCACGAGCTCAACCTGATGGACACGCCGGGCCACGTCGATTTCGCCTATGAGGTGTCGCGGTCGCTGGCCGCGTGCGAAGGCGCGCTGCTGGTGGTCGACGCCGCGCAAGGGGTCGAGGCGCAAACGCTGGCCAACGTCTACCAATCGATCGAGCATGACCATGTGATCGTCCCGGTGATCATCAAGATCGACCTCCCGGCGGCCGACCCCGAAAAGGTCCGCGCCGAAATTGAGGAAGTGATCGGGCTCGACGCCTCGAACGCGGTGCTGACGTCGGCCAAAAGCGGGATCGGGATCGAAGAAGTGCTCGACGCGATCATCGAACGCATCCCCCCGCCCAAGGGCGACCGCGCCGCGCCGCTCAAAGCGATGCTGGTCGATTCATGGTACGACCCCTACCTCGGCGTGGTGATCCTGATCCGGGTGATCGACGGGATCATCCGCAAGGGCCAGGAAATCATGTTCATGGCGGCGGGGACCAAGCATCTGGTCGACCGCGTCGGCTGCATGCGCCCCAAGTTGGAGGTGCTGACCGAGCTCGCGGCGGGCGAAATCGGGATCATCACCGCACAGATCAAGGAAGTCGCGCAGACCCGCGTCGGCGACACCATCACCGACGCCAAGCGCCCGGCGACGCAAGCCCTCCCCGGCTTCAAGGAAGTCCAGCCGGTCGTCTTCTGCGGGCTGTTCCCGGT
>JAJAYY010000150.1 GCA_026785965.1 Sphingomonas bacterium | reverse complement strand
GTCTTAGACAGCGCAGGAACAAGCTTTATCGGCAACCTTCGCGGTCGGCCCGGAACAGCGCGAGACGGGACTTGCAAATGGGTTCGGCGAGGTCGAGCGGCTGGCGGCTTGAGCCTGTAGCCGAATGAGGCGACGGAATGATAGGATGGGTCATGCCCGGCTTCACCCACCGCCTCGCGATCGAACCGGACCTGGTCACGCTCCGCCGCCTGATGGCGCGCGCCATCGAGCAGCTGCAAGCGGTGTATCTCGACCCGGCGCAGATTGCCGCCAGCCACCGGGTGATGGGCCTCGACACCCAGCTAATCGCCGACCGGACCTATTTTATCGTCGAGCATGACGGGCGGATGGCGGGATGCGGCGGCTGGAGTCGCCGGGCGACGCTCTATGGCGGCGACCATAGCGCCCCGCTGCGGGATAAGCGTTTGCTCGATCCGACGCGCGAGCCGGCGCGGGTTCGGGCGATGTACACGGATCCGGATTTCGCGCGTCGCGGAGTCGGGCGGATGATTCTCGAACTGTGCGAAGCGGCGGCACAGCGCGCGGGGTTCGCGCGGGTCGAGCTGATGGCGACGCTTAGCGGCGAACCGCTGTATCGCGCCTCCGACTACTCACCTATTGCCCCCGAGGAAGCGCGGCTGGACGGCGTTGTCGTACCACTGGTGCGGATGGAGAAACGGCTGGGCGCTCTCGCTTAGGCCGACAGCAATCGCAGCGGGTTCTCGATCAGCTTTTTCATCGCCTGCAGGAAGTTGGCGGCGTCCCAGCCGTCGACCACGCGGTGATCGCAGCTCAGCGACAGGTTCATCAGCTTGCGCGCTTCGAGTTCGCCGTCGACGATCACCGGCATCTCCCGGACCTTGTTGACCGCGATGATCGCCACTTCGGGGCGGTTGATCACCGGGGTCGAGGTTACCCCGCCCATCGGTCCGAGGCTCGACAGCGTGATGGTCGAGCCGCTGAGTTCGTCGCGCGACGCCTTGCCGGTCTTGGCGGCGTCGGCGAGGCGGGCGATGTCGCGCGCGAGGGTCCACACGCTCTTGCCTTGCGCGTCGCGGATCACCGGGACCATCAGCCCGCCCGGGGTCTGGGTCGCCATCCCAAGGTGCATCGCGCCGTGGCGGGTGAGCAGCATCGCATCGTCGTCGAACGTCGCGTTGAGCATCGGCCAGTCATTGAGCGCCTTGCCCATCGCGGCGATCAGGAACGGCAGCAGAGTCAGCTTGGGGTTGTCGCCGCGGTCGGCGTTCATCATCGCTCGCGTGTCTTCGAGGTCGGTGACGTCAAACTCCTCGACCAATGTGAAATGCGGGATGCGGCGCTTGGCCTCCTGCATATTCTCGGCGATCTTGCGCCGCAGCCCGACCACCTTGGTGGTTTCGTCGGCGCGTGCGGCGGCGGCGCCGTGCGACACGCTGCCGCCATTGTAGAGCAGATAAGCGTCGAGATCGGCGTGGCGGATGCGGTCGGCGGTGGTCTTCACCTCGCCCAGATCGACCCCGAGATCACGCGCCCGCTGGCGCACGGCCGGGGAGGCAAGCACGCCCCTCCCACCAGAGTGGGAGGGGGGGAGGTCGCCGGAGGCGGCCGGAGGGGAGGGCTTGTCTTTCTCGAGATCGACAGGCCCTCCCCTTCGCGCTTCGCGCTCATCCCCTCCCGCTCTGGCGGGAAGGGGTTGATCTGCCGTCGCGCTGGTCGGAATCTCTTCCTTCATTGCCTTGGTCGCGACCACCGCGCCGTCGCCGAGCGGCTGCTCGTCCTTGGACTCGGCCGCGCTGACATCGGCCTCGGTCTCGATTTCGACCAGCACGCTGCCGATCGCGATCAGATCGCCAACTTCTCCGGCCAGCTTGGTCACGGTTCCCGCGACCGGGCTCTCCATTTCGACCGTCGCTTTGTCGGTCATCATGTCGGCGAGCTGCTGATCCTCTTCGACCCGGTCGCCGAGCTTGACGTGCCACGCCACGACCTCGGCCTCGGCAATGCCTTCGCCAATGTCGGGCAGCTTGAACTGGTACGTCGCCATTATGCCTCCAGCACTTTCTTGAGCGCATTCTTCAACCGGATCGGACCCGGGAAATAGACCCATTCATAGGCGTGCGGATAGGGCGTGTCCCACCCCGCGACGCGGACTACCGGGGCTTCGAGATGATAGAAGCATCGCTCCTGGACCAGCGCCGACAATTCGGCGCCGAAGCCCGAGGTGCGGGTCGCTTCCTGGACGATCAGGCAGCGGCCGGTCTTTTTGACCGACTGCTCGATCGCCTCAATGTCGAGCGGGACGAGCGTGCGCAGGTCGATCACCTCGGCGTCGATGCCATTTTCCTCGACCGCGGCGAGCGCGACATGGACCATCGTGCCATAGGTCAGCACGGTCAGCGCCTCGCCGGCGCGGACGATCGCCGCTTTGCCCAGCGGGACGGTGTAATGGCCGTCGGGGACGGCGGAGCTGGGGTGCTTGGCCCACGGCGTCACCGGGCGGTCGTGGTGGCCGTCGAACGGGCCGTTGTAGATCCGCTTGGGCTCGAAGAAGATCACCGGATCGGGATCCTCGATCGCGGCGATCAGCAGGCCCTTGGCATCATAGGGATTGGACGGAATCACCGTCTTTAGGCCCGCGATGTGGGTGAACAAGGCTTCGGGGCTCTGGCTGTGGGTCTGGCCGCCGAAAATTCCGCCGCCATAGGGTGAGCGGATAACCATCGGCATCGTCCATTCGCCGGCGGTGCGATAGCGCATCTTGGCGACTTCGCTGACGATCTGGTCGTAGCCGGGGTAGATGTAATCGGCGAACTGGATTTCGACCACGGGCTTGAGGCCATAAGCCGCCATTCCGACCGCGGTGCCGATGATCCCGCCTTCGCTGATCGGGGCGTCGAAAGCGCGCGTTTTGCCGAACTGCTTCTGCAACCCCTCGGTGGCGCGGAACACCCCGCCGAAATAGCCGACATCCTCGCCGAACACGACGATATCGGGGTCGCGTTCCATCATCACGCGGTGGGCGTCGTTGATTGCCTGGATCATGTTGCGGCCGGTTGTTTTGGTCGCGCTCATGACGGCTCGCGGCCGAGATATTCGCGCGCTTCGGCCATCGCTTGCTCGCGCTGCTCGGCGATGTGCCACGGCACCTCGGCGTAAACATCCTCGAACATCGAGGGGATGTCGTCGAACCCTTGCTGCGGCAGGATGCCGTTCTTTTCGGCTTCCTTCTGCGCCGCGCGGACGGTCGCATCGAGCTGCTTGTCGAGCGCAAGGTCGCGGTCGTCGTCCCACTCGTCCAGGCCGACCAGATGTGCCTTCAGCCGCGCGATCGGATCGCCCAGCGGCCACGCCTGCGGTTCGCCCGCCGGACGGTATCCGGTCGGATCGTCGGAGGTCGAATGGCCCTCGGCGCGATAGGTGAAATATTCGATCAAAGTCGGGCCGTTGTTCGAGCGCGCGCGGTCCGCCGCCCAGCGCGTCGCGGCATAGACCGCAAGCGCGTCATTGCCGTCGACGCGCAGCCCCGCGATTCCGTAACCGACGGCGCGCGAAGCAAAGGTCGCCTGCTCGGCCCCGGCCAGCCCCGAGAAGCTCGAGATCGCCCACTGATTGTTGACCACGGCGAGGATCACCGGCGCCTGATAGACCGCAGCGAAGGTCAGCGCCGAATGAAAGTCGCCCTCGGCGGTCGCGCCATCGCCGATCCAGCCCATCGCGATCCTTGAGTCGCCCTTGATCGCGCTCGCCATCGCCCAGCCGACCGCCTGCGGATATTGCGTCCCGAGGTTGCCCGAGATCGAGAAGAAGCCGTGCTTCTTGTCCGAATACATGATCGGCAATTGGCGGCCTTGCAGTCTGTCGCCCTTGTTCGAATAAATCTGGTTCATCATCTCGACCAAAGGATAGCCGCGCGCGACCAGCAGGCCCTGCTGGCGATAGGTCGGGAAATGGATGTCCTCGGGGTCCATCGCGGTCGCGGCGGCAACCGCGATCGCCTCCTCCCCGGTGCACTTCATGTAGAAGCTGGTCTTGCCCTGGCGCTGGGCGCGATACATCCGGTCGTCGAAGGTGCGGACGGTCTTCATGTACTTGAGCATCTTGCGCAACGTGTCGGGATCGAGCTTGGGATCCCACGGACCGACCGCTTTGCCCTGGTTATCGAGCACCCGGACAAGGTCGGTGCACAACGGATGCGTCAGCTCGGCCTTGGCCGCGACGTCGGGGCGCGGCGCGGCGCCCGCGGCGGGGACCATAATCGACGAAAAATCGGGCGCGTCGCCGGGACGATACGCCGGCTCTGGAACGTGCAGCGCGAGCGCCGGCCGGTTGGACCGCGAGGGGGGCTTGGGGTCAGTCATTGCAAGAGCCGCTTAATGTCCCACGCGGCACGCGGCAATGGTGCGCCGATTTGACCTCGTCCTGCCAAGGCGGCAAAGGGCGCGTCATGACCGATCCCAAAAAACCGCTTCCCGACCGCTTGTCCCTCAACCCGCGCAGCGAGCATTTCGACGAGGAGGTGCTGAGCGCTGGAGTCGGCATCCGCTTCAACGGCAATGAGAAGACCAATGTCATGGAATATTCGGGCAGCGAGGGCTGGATCTGCGTTCCCGCCGGGCGCAGCCTCGACCGCTTCGGGCAGCCGATGACGATCAAGCTGAAGGGCAAGGTCGAGCCTTATTATGAGGCCGATCAAGCCGCCGCCGACGACACCGACCCGGGCGACCCCGCCCAGGCCTGATCACGCTCACCGACCGCCCGCTCAGACCTTCGGCGGGTGGCGGCTCGCCTGCCGCCGATCGTAGATCTTTTTCGCGACCCAACCGGCGCCGAGCGCGAGCCCGAGCGGGCCAAGCCCGCGCCGCGCAATCATCGGGATGGCGGCGCCGATCAGCGCGCCGCTCGTGCGACTGTTGCGCCCCGCCACGCGGCGACCGACCATCGCTCCCAAAATCTTTCCAAACATGACTGTCCTTCCGCGTGAAAAATGCTCGGCTGACTAAAGCATCGGCGGCCACGCTGGTTCCCTGCGCCAAGTTGGCGCGGCGTCCCAACTCACGGTGGGAAATTCCACCACATGCCGCACTTTGCTTCCAGATTATCGTCGGTTTTCCGGGCTTGTTCGCAATTGGCACAACCCTTGAAATGAACAGGGCATGGATCGACGCGGTGGCCCGCCCGATCCGCCAAAAAGGGAGAAGACAGATGTTCAGTCACAAAGTTCAGCAACGGCTTTTCGCAGCGTTCGCTTCGCTGCTGATGAGCTCGATCGCGGTTGGTGCCGCAATTGCCCCGGCGCATGTCGCCGCCAGCACGGTGGAAGTCGTTACCTATGCCTGATTTTGATCCGATCGAGGCCCGCCCGGCAGTCCGCATCCCGCGCCCCGCCGAACGCCAGGAAGAAGCAACGGTCCGCTTTGCGCCGCTCGCGTCGATCCTGTCGGGCCCGATCTTCACTCGGACTCGCGATATTGTCGCTGCCAATATGGCGGACTTGCTCGATCGCTCCGAGGATCCGTCGCGCATGATCCGCCTGATCATCGTCGAGATGGAAGAGACTCTGGTCGAAGTTCGCGCCACCGCGGCGCGCTCGATCGCCGACATCAAGGAAATGCGCCGCGCCTGCCAGCGGCTCGACGATCTGCAGCATGGCTGGACCGAGAAGGCCGAACTGGCGCTCGAAAAAGGCCGTGAGGACCTTGCCCGCGCCGCGCTGTCGGAAAAGCAGAAGGCCGCCGAAATGGCCGCCGGACTGCACGCCGAAGTCGCCCAGATCGAGGTCGTGTTGCGCGGCTATGAAGCCGACATCCAGCGGCTCCAGGCCAAGCTCGTCGAAGCGCGTACCCGCCAGAATGCGATCGCCAGCCGATTTGAAAGCGCGATCAGTCGCGCCAAGGCGAGCGAGCTGATCCACGGCAGCCGCACCGAGGAAGCGTTCGCCAAGTTCGAATTGCTCGAACGCCGCGCCGACTTTGCCGAGGGTCGCGCCGATGCGCTGTCGCTGTCGGGGCCGAAGAGCCTCGAGGAAGAAATTGCCGAGCTTCGCTCCGCCGACACGGTCGATGCCGAGCTTGGCGCCATGAAAGCCGCGCTCGCGGCCAAGCTGTAGGGAAGGGAGCAGGAAAATGTCGCTTTATTCACTCAATCGCCGGGATCGCAAAGTCGCCGGAGTCGCGTCGACGCTCGGCGACGTATTCAACATCGACCCGACCTTCATCCGCATCGGCTTCGTCGCCGCTTTTTTCCTGGTCAGTTGGGAATTTGCGCTGGTCGCTTACGTCGCGGCGGGGATTTATCTGAGCCTCAAGAAGCGCAAGATGATGCGTGGCGAGGAGCCAACCTCCGAATTTGACCGAATGGGAATGAGCGGGACGCGCCGCGGCTCGATCCACGACCTCAACAACCTCGACGCCAACGACCGCCGGATGATGGCGATCGACCACCACCTCAACAGCCAGAATGACGACCTCGCCCGAGAGATTGAGGCGCTGCGGGGGGGCAAGTGATGACCGATCCGATCTCGATTGCGCTGGTCGGGGCCAGCGTCCTGTTGACCATCGCCTTGGCCAGCCTGGCCGCGCTCAAGGGCTGGAATGCGTGGCTCGATTACAAACGGCTTGAGCTGGCGGCACATGGCGACATCGCGCTGCCCGCTTCGGGCGGCCGAATCGAGATCGCCGACTTGAAGGAACGCGTCCGCAAGCTGGAAGCGATCGCCGCCGGGATCGATTTGTAAGTTTGTTCCCCGGCCTTCGCCAAGGAACGCCTAGTAATCAAACCGCGCGGTGAGTCGGAAGTCACGGCCTGCCAAAGGCGCATAATCCTTGAGCAGGCTCGAATGGCGCCGTGCCTCGGCGTCGAAGATATTGTTGGCGGCGAGCGTCAGGTTAAGCTCCGGGCGATCGGTGATCGGTTGCCAGTCGATGCTGGCGTTGACCAAAGTGAAGCCCGTCGTCGGGGTTTCGAACGACGCCGCGCGCCGCTGGGCCGAATATCGTTCGACCTCGATCCGCCCGCCGACCCTGCCGCGCTTGGCGGTCACTGCGCCCTGCAGGCGGAGCGGCGGGATCAACGGCGCGGGTCCGACCTGCTTGATCGTGATCCGGGTCGCATCGGCCACCGCTTCAAGCCCCCACTCGATGCCCCCGGCTTTGCCCAGCCGGGCCTGCGCCTCGGCTTCAAATCCGACATAAGATGCCCGGCCCTGGCGTGCTTGATAGACCGGCAGATCGTCGACGATTGTGCCGGTCGGCGACTGGTAGAGGAAATTGGCGAAGCGATTGCCATAGAAGGTCACGCCCGCGTCGATCGACCGGCTGCGGTGCTTGACGCTCGCTTCGAAACCGATGCTCCGCTCGATCCCAAGATCGGGGTTGCCGACCTGGAAGCTGGCGTTGCCCCCATGCGGGCCATTGGCGAACAATTCCTCGGTCGACGGCGCGCGTTGCGAGCGGGCGAGGTTGAGCCCGAGCTTCCACGTCCGCGACAATGCGTAGCTGGTGCCGGCCGACAGCGACAGGGTCGAGAAGCGGCGGCTGAGGTCGGGATTGCCGACGATCGGACTGGCGGCGGCGTCGAGCTTGCTGCGTTCGAAGCGCACCCCGCCTTCGATCCGCAGCGCGCCAAATTCGTCATGTTGGAGCGTGAACAGCCCGAGCGTTTTCTGATCGGTCGGGGGAAGGAATTGCTCATCGCCTTCGATGCGCTGGCGGATATCGACCAGTTGCACGCCCGACGTGCCGCCCCACCCGCCGCGATCGCGCTGGACAAGGTCGAGGCGGCCCTCGCCGCCTTTGGAGAAGATGCGGCTGGCGATCTCGCCATCGGCGCCGACTTCCGCGTGATTATAGTCCGAATAGCCCCCGCGCAGGCGAAGCTGGCTCAATCGCCCGCTCAGCGGGATCTCGGCGCGCGCGTCATAGCGCGTCTGGTGGACGTCGATGTGGGTCGCCTCGGCCTCGATCGCAGGGTCGATCGAATAGCGGATCGGGACTCCGTAATAGGCCGTGTGACGGGTGACCGAAGCGCCAATGTTGAGCGCGCCGTCGACATAAGCGAGGGCGCCCGCCGCTTCAAACGTGCGGCCGTCGCTGTTGGGCATTGTGCCTTTAAGCTCGGCCAGCGCGCGAACTTCGGCGTCGGGGCTTGCCGCCGCAGCACGGCGCAGCGGCTCGGCGAGGGTAAAACCGCCGGTGCGAAGGTCGCCGTTGCGAGTCCAGTTAAGGTCGCCGTGTGCGACCAGATGCTTGCCGAGCGCGACGTTGATCTCGCCATTGGCAAGCTTTTCATCGGCGGCGGTGCCATAGCCAAGCAGGGCTTGCGCGCTCACCCCTGCATCGGGGATCCGGCGCGGGATGCGCGAGTCGATCACGTTGACCACGCCGCCGATCGCCGACGAACCGTAGAGCAAGGCTGCGGGACCGTGGAGGATTTCGATCGATTCGGCGGTTAGCGGGTTGATCGCGACCGCGTGATCGCTCGACGAGGATGACACGTCGAGACTGCCGATGCCGTCGGTGAGGATGCGGATGCGGTCGCCCGACAAGCCGCGCAGCACCGGGCGAGCGACATTCGGGCCCGACCCCGAGGTCGAGATGCCAGGCTGGCTGGAAAGCGTTTCTCCGAGCGTCGAGCGAAGCTCCGCGGCGAGGTCCTGCCCGCCGAGCACCGCTACGTCGCCCAGCACATCGTCGGCGCGGGTCCGGGTGCCGGTGACGACCACGACGTCGGTCTCCGGCGCGGCAATGCTGACTTGCGCGGCGGCCGGCGCGGCGAAGCTGGTCAGGGCAAGCGCCAACGGCGCTATCGATCGATTT
>JAJAYY010000149.1 GCA_026785965.1 Sphingomonas bacterium | reverse complement strand
CTCGGTGACCAGCCGGGTCAACCCCGCGCCGCGGTCGTAGCGAGGGCGGCGGGCGAGGCCGCTATCGATCACGATGCGCACATCGTCGAGCGTCAGGCTGGTCTCGGCGATGCTGCTGGCAAGGACCAGCTTGCGCGTGCCTGGCGCGGGCGGGGTAAGCGCTGCGCGCTGCGCGGCGGGATCGATCTGGCCGTGGAGGCGGTGGAGGACGATGTTCGGCGGCAAGTTGCCGAGCGCGTCGGCGGTACGCTCGATCTCGGCAACGCCGGGGAGGAAGGCGAGCAGCGATCCGCCATGCTCGGCGAGCGCGCGGCGGATCGCGGCGGCCATTTGCGGCTCGATCCGCTGGGCGGCATCGCGGCCGTCATGGATCAGCGTCAGCGCGAAGGCCTTGCCCTCGCTCTCGATCCGCGGCGGGTCGCCGAGTAGCCGGCCGAAACGCTCGCCATCGAGCGTCGCCGACATCGCCACCAGGCGCAGATCGGGGCGCAGCGACTGCGCCGCGTCGAGCGTCAATGCGAGGCCGAGGTCGCTGTCGAGGCAGCGCTCATGAACCTCGTCGAACAGCACCGCCGACACCCCCGCCAATTCTGGATCGGCCTGCAATCGAGCGAGGAATACGCCGTGGGTCATCGCGATCAGGCGGGTGGCGCGGCCGACCTTGCTGTCGAGGCGGGTGGCATAGCCGATCGTCGCGCCAACAGCTTCGCCGCGCTGCTTCGCCATAAACTCGGCGGCGGCACGCGCGGCAAGTCGGCGGGGGACGAGCAGCAACACCTCGCTTTCGCACCATGCTTCGCCAAGCAGCGCTGGCCCGACCTGCGTCGTCTTGCCCGCGCCCGGCGGGGCAATCAGCAGCGCGCGCGTGCCGTCGCGGAGCACCGCGAGCAGGTCGGGGAGCACGGCTTCGATCGGCAAGCGGTTCATCTTCCTTTACCGCGTGCGGGTGGGGAGGCTCACTGCGGCACCTCGACATGGCCGCCAAAGCCGAACCGCATCGCCGACAGCAATTGGTCGGCGAAGCTTTCGTCGATCCGGCTACGGTAGCGCGCGAACAGCGACGCGGCGAGCACGTCAACCGGCACCGCTTCCTCCATCGCCGCGTCGATCGTCCAGCGGCCCTCGCCCGAATCCGCGACTTTGCCCGAAAATTGCTTGAGGCTTTGGTCATTGGCCAGCGCCGTCGCGATCAGATCGAGCAGCCATGACGAGATCACGCTGCCGCGCCGCCACACCTCGGCAATGTCGCTGAGGTTCAAGTCGAACCGCTCATCCTCGCGCAATTTGTCGCTGCTGCGGCCCTTCAATATGTCGAACCCCTCAGCATAGCTTTGCATCAAGCCATATTCGATGCCGTTGTGGACCATCTTGGTGAAATGCCCCGCGCCCGCGCTGCCGGCGTGGACATAGCCATGTTCGGCCTTCCACACATGGTCGTGCTCGGTCCCGTTCGGGGTCCGGGGAATGCTGCCCACGCCCGGCGCAAGGCTGGCGAAAATCGGGTCGAGCAGCTGCACCGTTTCGGCCGGCCCGCCGATCATCATGCAATAACCGCGCTCCAGCCCCCACACCCCGCCCGAGACACCGACATCGAGATAGGCGATGCCCTTTTCGGCGAGCATCTTCGAGCGGCGGATATCGTCCTTCCAGAAGCTGTTGCCGCCGTCGATGATGATGTCGCCGGACTTGGCCAGCGCCGCCAATTGCTCGATTACCCCGTCGGTGATGGCGCCCGCGGGGAGCATGATCCATGTGATCGCGGGGGATGGCAATTGGCTGTCCATTTCCTCGAGCGAGGCGGCGCCGATCGCGCCGTCGGCGACCAGGTCGGCGACGGCTTTCGGGTCGTGGTCATGGGCCACCACTTGATGCCCGTCGCGGATCAGCCGCCGCGCCATATTTCCGCCCATCCGGCCAAGGCCGACCAATCCGATGCGCATGCTTGGCTCCTCAATAAGCGCGGGCAACCGCGAACTCGACCGCTTGGGTCATCGCCGCGCGGGCGCGACCGACGGGGAAGGGGGCAAGCGCGTCGATTGCGCGGCGGCCATAATGGCGCGCGCGCTCCATCGTGTCGGCCAGCGCGCCAGTTGCCTCGATCAGGCAGGTAGCGTGGGCAAGGTCGTCATCGCTGCTGCGCGTTCCCTGCATCGCCGCTGTCCAGAAGGCGCGATCGTCGTCGTCGCCGCGCGCGTGTGCAAGGATCACGGGCAACGTCATCTTGCCGTCGCGAAAATCGTCGCCCTGGCCCTTGCCCATGGTCGCCGCGTCGCTCGAATAATCGATCGCATCGTCGACCAGTTGGAACGCGATGCCAAGGTTGCGGCCATAGGCTTCCAATGCCTCCTCGGCCTCCTCGCCCGCTTCGGCGACGACCGGGGCAATGCGGCATGCGGCGGCGAACAAGGCGGCGGTCTTGGCGCCGATGATGTGGAGATAATGCTCTTCGCTGGTCTCGACCTGACGCTGTGCTGTGAGTTGATCGACTTCGCCTTCGGCGATCACCGCGCTGGCGTGGCTCAAAATCTTGAGCACCTTCAGGCTGCCGTCCTCGACCATCAGTTCGAAGGCGCGCGAAAACAGGAAATCCCCGACCAGCACCGACGCCGGATTGCCCCAGATGAGGTTGGCGGCACGCTTGCCGCGGCGCATCTCGGACAGGTCGACGACATCGTCATGGAGCAGTGTCGCAGTGTGAATGAATTCGACTGCGGCGGCGAGCTTGTGATGGCGCGTGCCGGGATAATCGAGCAATGCGGCGCTCGCGAGTGTGAGCATCGGGCGCATGCGTTTGCCGCCCCCGGCGATGAGGTGGCCAGCGAGCTCGGGGATCAGCGCGACGTTCGATTGCATGCGCTCTAGAATCACGGCGTTGACCGCATTCATGTCGCTTGCGACCAGCGCCAGCAACGGATCGAGCGAGGGCGCGCGCTCGCCGCGCAGGGGGTGAATCGTGGCCGTCATGCGCCCCCGCCCTAGCCGAGCGGGGCAGGCGACGCAAAGGTCGGCTGGATGACTGGCGCAGGGCACGGCGCCAAGCTATGGCGGCGGACCTCCTTGGGGAATATGATGCGTGAATTGTCGCGTTCGGCTTGGCTCATTGCCGCGGCGGTGCTTGTCCCCTTGCTGCTGTTCGTCGTTTTCCAAAGCGGCTTTGCCGCGCGCGAACAGCGGCGCACGATTGAGGCAACTTCGCTCGCCAAGAGCGAAGCGATCATCGCTGCCGCCGACGGCGAACTGGCGCGGACCTCAGGCGCGCTCGATGCGCTTGCGACCAGCGACACCCTTGTTAAGGGCGACGTGGCGGGGGCCTATCGTCGCGCCAAGATGGTCGCAGCACTCAACCCGTCGTGGGTATCGGTTCTGCTCATCCAGGCGAGCGATGGCACGACATTGTTCGATCTCCGGCGTCCGCTTGGCGCGGGGATGCTCGCGGCCATGCCCCCGAGCGTGCCGCGCCGGACGGATCTCGGCCAGATAACCTCCGATGGCGCGGGTTGCCCGTGCGTGATCGTCGAGCGCGCCGCTCCCGGTCCGCTGGCCGGCGGTTTCATCGTCCAGGTTTTGTTATCGACCAAGCCGTTCGAGCGGCTGCTTCCGCCCCGCTCGGAATATGAAGTCAGTGCGATCGTCACGCGTGACGGTCGGTTCGTGGCGCGTTCGCTCAATCAGGCCGAACGCGTTGGCAAGCCGGGAACGGCCTATGTCCTGAAGGCGGTGGCAAGCGGCAAGACGCAGGGAATCTATCGCGGCCAAACCTTCGAGGGGTTTGAAAATTATACGGCGTTCAACCGGTCGCGGGTGAGCGGCTGGTCGGCGCACGTCGCGCTTGACACGAAATATATCGATGAGCCAGCGCGGCGCTTTTTTAGTTCGATGGGGGCCGCCGCCATATTGTCCATCGCGCTTGCCGCTATTCTGGTGTTGTTCGCGTTGCGCCAGGTCGTCCAGGGACGGCGGATCGCCGAACGTGGGCAGCAAGCGCAAAAGCTTGAGGCGCTTGGCCAGCTGACTGGCGGGATCGCGCATGACTTCAACAATCTGCTGACCCCGATTGTCGGCGCGCTCGACTTCCTCATCTCGCGCAGCGCACTCGACGAACGGGCGCGGCGGATTGCCAATGGTGCGCTTTCCTCGGCCCAGCGCGCGGGCAAGCTGACCGCGCAACTGCTCGCTTTTTCGCGCCGTCAGAAGCTTGAAATTGCGCCCGTCAACGTGCCATCGCTGCTTGCGGAGATCGAGCCGATGCTCGAGCAATCGGTCGGCGCAGAGCATCCGATTGAAATGAGCATCGATCCGGCGGCGGCATGTGTTCGGACCGATCTCAACCAATTGGAACTGGCGTTGCTCAACCTGGTCATCAACGCCCGCGACTCGGCGCCCGGCGGCGGGCCGATCCGCATCGAAACCGCGATCGAGGGACCCGACGACAAGCAGATCGTGGTGATCAGGGTGACCGACCAGGGCGAAGGCATGAGCCCCGAAACCAAACGCCGCGCGATCGAGCCCTTTTACACCACCAAAGGCCAGGGGCGCGGCAGCGGGCTCGGGCTGGCGCAAGTGTTCGCGGTGATGCAGCAATCGGGCGGATCGGTCGACATCGACAGCGGCGTCGGGCGCGGGACGACCGTCTCCATGAGGCTTCCGGCTTGTTACGAGGTAGCTGCGCCTCGCGCCCGGCCGTCCGAGGTCAGCGGCGTCGAATTGAAGCCGTTGCGCTTGCTGCTGGTCGACGACGACGCCGCGGTGCGGACGGCCATCGCGCGCTTGTTCGAGGATGACCGCCATATCGTCGACTCGGTCGGCGATGGGCGCATCGCGCTGAGCGCGATCGAGCATTGCCACTATGATCTTGTGATCGTCGATTTCGCGATGCCGGTGATGGATGGCGCTGAGGTCATTCGCAAAGCCCGCGTGCTCAAACCCGAACAGCGATTTCTGATGGTAACGGGCTTTGCTGACAGCGAGGCGGTCGCCGCGGCCTGTCCCGATACGCCAGTCCTCCGCAAGCCGTTCGACAGTGCTGCGCTGCTCGCGATGGTCACAGGGATCGTCGGCTAGCCCGCGGGCAAGGTCAGCGTTGCGAGCAAGCCCCCCAGATCTTCGCTTGTCCCAAGCGCGACCGACCCGCCATAGATTTCTGCGACGTCACGAACGATTGCCAGACCAAGTCCGGTGCCCGGCTTGCCAGTGGTGTCGAGCCGCGCGCCGCGGGTGAACAAATCGTCGCGCTGCGCCTGGGGGATGCCGGGGCCGTCATCCTCGATCAGGATTGAAGCAAAGCCATTGCTGGCTGGCTCGACCGTGACGAACACCCTCCCGCCGCCATATTTTGCGGCATTCTCGACCAGATTGCCGAGCATTTCGTCCAAATCCTGGCGCTCGACCCGGACTTCGACCTGCTTGTCGCCGGCGACGTCGATCGTCACCTCCTCATACAATCGATCGACCGCGCGCTGGACCGCTTCGGCGCTGTCCGACACTTTGGAGCGCGCCTGGGCCGAAGCGCGGCGGCCGATGGCGCGGGCGCGAGCGAGATGGTGATCGACCTGGCGGCGCATCGTCGAAGCCTCGCGGCAAACCGTGTCGACCAGGTCTGGCGCGCTCGCGGTGGCGGCGTTGGTAATCACCGTCAGCGGTGTCTTGAGCGCGTGGGCCAGGTTGCCGGCGTGGCGCCGCGCCTCCTCGGCCTGCGCTTCGGAATGCGCCAGCAATTCGTTGATCTCGTCAACCAACGGATTAATTTCATTGGGGAAGTTCTCGGCGATGCGGGTTTGCCGACCCGATCGGATCGCGGCAACTTCGCGCCGCACCCGGCGCAGCGGCCACAATCCGTAAAACGCTTGCAGCGCGGCCAGCACCAGCAGCCCGAAACCGAGCACGGCAAAGCTGCGGACCAGGGTGGAGCGCAAATCTCTGATCTGAACGTCGAACGCATCGCGCGACTGGGCGACCTGGAAGCGCCAGCGAACCTTTGAGTCGGGCAGCACGACATCGCGCTCAAGCAGCCGCAGCGGCTCGCCTTCGAATTCATTGGTGTCACGCTTGTGCAGCTCGACGTCGTTGTGGCCCATCTCGACCCGCAGCCGGCGATCCCACAGCGAGCGCGACGGAAAGGTGTCGGCTCCTTCCCCCGAAATCTGGAAATAGGCCCCCGAATAGGGTTCAAGGAAGCGCTGGTCGGCGGGCGGGCGGGTGAAGCGCACCTCGCCGGCGGGGCCGATTTCCGACGCCGCAATCATCGCGTTGAGGACATATTCCAATTGGCTGTCGAAATTGTCGACGATCGATCGGCTAAGCACACGATCGAGCGCAAACGCCCCAAGCAGCAACAGCACGCCGATCCAGATCGCGGCAATCCCGATCATCCGCCGGGTTAGCGACCCGCCGCGGCGGTTGTGAATCTCGACCGCCGCCTGTGCCGGGGCGGCCTGGCTCAAGCGGCGACATCCTCAAGGCTGTAGCCGAGCCCGCGGATCGTCGTGATCACCTCGGCGCCAAGCTTCTTGCGGATCCGCGTCACGAACACTTCGATAGTGTTTGAATCGCGGTCGAAATCCTGGTCGTAAATGTGCTCGATCAGCTCGGTGCGGCTGACCACCTTGCCCTTGTGGTGCATCAAATAGGACAGCAATTTATATTCCTGCGCGGTCAATTTGACCGGCTCGCCGGCCTTGGTCACCTTGCCCGATCGGGTGTCGAGGCGGATGTCGCCGGCGATCAATTCGGACGAGGCATTGCCCGAGGCGCGGCGGATCAACGCCCGCAGACGGGCGATCAGTTCCTCGGTCTGGAACGGCTTGGCGAGATAATCGTCGGCTCCGGCATCAAGCCCGGCGACTTTGTCCGACCAGCTGTCGCGCGCGGTCAGCACCAACACCGGCATGCGCTTGCCGTCCTTGCGCCAGCGGTCGAGCACGGTCAGCCCGTCGACCTCGGGCAAGCCCAGATCGAGCACGACCGCGTCATAGCTTTCGGTGCTGCCAAGATAATGCCCGTCCTCGCCATCGGTGGCGAGATCGACGGCATAGCCGGCCCCTTCAAGGGTCGAGCGCAACTGGCGTCCGAGATTGGGTTCGTCTTCGACGATCAAAACGCGCATGCAATGGAGCTCCGATTGTTCCTGTCCCGCATCAACCCGCGCCGACGCCAAGGGTTGCGGATGCATAACGAAGCTGGGGGAAAGCGTCGAAAAGTCAATCGCCGCCGATCAATCAGTCGCCCGAGCGGCGCACAATCCGTCCGGTGGCGGCGTCGACATCGACCCAGATCACGCGGCCGTCCTGCATGAATTTGAGGCGATAGGTTTCACCGCGCAGTTCAGGCCCCAGATAATCGGCCCCGCCCATGTGCGGCATGACCCGGCGTTCGATCATCGGCAACGGCATCGAACGCCCCTCGCGGGTGGCACGAAACGCCCGATCCTGATCGCGCGACTGCTGGAATCCAGCCTCGGTCAGCGCGCCAAACACAGCGCGCGGGGAGGCGAGCGCCGGAGTCGCGGCAATAGAGGCTGCGATCAGCGTCAGGCTGAGGGTAGGATACAGGCGCATGGCAATACTCATTTCGAGATTGGATCTACGCCCAACGCATTGAATGACTTATGAATGAGCTTGCCCGCCGCGGTTCATGACATGGGTGACGTTGGCGCGATGCTACGCTAGGGGCGCGTCCATGGCACCCCCCATACTCTCATTCGAAAAGCTCGGCCTGGTCCAGGGCGAGGGGTGGCTGTTCCGCGGCCTTGATATCCACGTCGGGCCGCGCGACCGCCTGGCGCTGATCGGGCGCAACGGCGCTGGCAAGACGACGTTGCTCAAATGCCTCGCCGGATTGATCGAGACCGACGAGGGCGAGCGCAAGACCGTTCCCGGGACGCGGGTCGTCTTGCTTGAGCAGGACCCGGTGATGACTGGCCACTCGACGCTCGAGCAATGGGTGCTGACCGGGGAAGGGGCGCCCGAGCCGCATCAGGCGGCGGCGATCGCCGATCAGATCGGGATCGACCTTGGCCGCGACGTCGCGACCGCCAGCGGCGGAGAGCGGCGCCGTGCGGCAATCGTCCGTGCGCTGGCCCAGGATCCCGACGTGCTGCTGCTCGACGAGCCGACCAACCACCTCGATCTCGGCGCGATCGACTGGCTCGAGGAATGGCTCGGCCGGTTCCGCGGGGCGTTCATCGCGATCAGCCATGACCGCACCTTCCTGACCCGACTGACGCGATCATGCCTGTGGCTCGATCGCGGCTCGCTGCGCCGCGCCGAAATCGGGTTCGGCGGGTTCGATAAATGGACCGATGCGGTCTATGCCGAGGAGGAACGCAACGCCGAGAAGCTCGACGCCAAATTGAAGCTTGAATTGCACTGGCTTCACCGCGGGGTGACCGCTCGGCGGCGGCGCAACCAGGGGCGCCTCGCCAAGCTTCATGAGATGCGCGCGCAGCGCGCGTCGATGCTCGGCCCGCCCGGCGCCGCCAAGCTCGGGCTGGCGCGCGACGAGGTCAAGACCAAGGTGGTGATCAACGCGGAGGGCGTGTCGAAAAGCTTTGGCGAGCGCGCGATCATCAAGGACTTTTCGCTCCGCATCCAGCGCGGCGACCGCATCGGCGTGGTCGGCGCCAATGGCGCGGGCAAGACCACCTTGCTCAAATTGCTGACCGGCGAGATCAAGCCCGACGAGGGCAAGATCACGCTCGCCAAGACGCTCGACGGGATCATCATAGATCAGCAGCGCAAACTGATGGCCCCCGACCGCCGCGTCCGCGACGTCCTCGCCGAAGGCGGCGACTGGATCGAAGTGCGCGGGGTCAAGAAGCACATCAAGGGCTATTTGAAGGAGTATTTGTTCGACCCGTCGCTGACCGAGGCGCCGATCGGGACCTTGTCGGGCGGTGAGCGCTCGCGGCTGCTGCTGGCGCGCGAATTCGCCCGCGCTTCGAACCTGCTCGTGCTCGACGAGCCGACCAATGATCTCGACCTCGAAACGCTCGACCTGCTCCAGGAAGTGATCGCCGATTATGACGGCACCGTGCTGATCGTCAGCCACGACCGCGACTTTCTCGACAAGACGGTGACCGTGACCTTGGGGCTCGACGGGTCGGGCAAGGTCGACATCGTCGCGGGCGGATATGAAGATTGGATGCGTCAACGCAAATCACCCCCTCCCGCCAGAGCGGGAGGGGAAGAGCGCGCAGCGCGAAGGGGAGGGGCTGTCGGTCGGACTGGCGACAAGCCCTCGCCCGCTCCCCTGCGAGGGAAATTATCTTACAAGGACCAGCGCGACCTCGACCGCCTACCCGCCGAGATCGAACGCATCGAGGCCGACATCGCGACCGACGAAGCCGCCCTCCACGACCCCGACCTCTACGCCAACGACCCGGCCCGCTTCGCCGCGCTCAGCAGGCGAATAGAAGCCAGGCGCGCCGACAAGGACGCCGCGGAAGCGCGCTGGCTCGAAGTCGCCGAACTGGCCGAGGGGCTAAACGCCTAGCTGATACTGCTTGATCAAATCGTACAGCGTGGGCCGGCTGATGCCGAGCAGCTTGGCGGCACTCGAGATGTTGTTTTCGGTCCGGGTCAGCGCCTGCCGGATCGCCTTGCGATCGGCGACTTCGCGCGCCGCGCGGAGGTTGATCGCGGGGCGCTCACCGCTGTGCTGGCTGAGGTCCAGATCGGCGGCGCCGAGCAGTTTTCCGTCGGCCATGATCACCGCGCGCTTGATCCGGTTTTCGAGCTCGCGGACATTGCCCGGCCACGGATAGCCGTCGACCGCCTCGATCGCGTCGGGGGCGAGGCCTTGGACCTTGACCTGATATTCGCGCGCAAAGCGGTTGGTGAAGTGGCGCGCGAGCAAATCTGCATCGCCCGACCGCTCGGCCATAGTGGGGATGGTGACGACGATCTCGGCGAGGCGGTAGTAAAGGTCCTCGCGGAAGCTCCCCGAGGCGGTCATTGCGTCGAGGTCCTGGTGGGTCGCGCACACGATCCGGGTGTCGACCGCAATCGGCACCCGCCCACCGATCCGCTCGATCACGCGTTCCTGAAGGAAACGCAGCAGTTTGACCTGGAGGCTGAGCGGAATGTCGCCGACCTCGTCGAGGAACAATGTCCCGCCTTGCGCCTGCTCGATCTTGCCCGGCGTGGTCTTGACCGCGCCGGTGAAGGCGCCGCGTTCAAAGCCGAACAATTCGGCCTCAAGCAAATTTTCGGGGATCGCGGCGCAGTTGATCGCGACGAATTCGCCGGCGTGGCGCGGGCTCTTGTCGTGGACCGCGCGGGCGAGCAATTCCTTGCCCGTCCCCGACGCGCCGAGCAGCATCACCGAGACGTTGGCGCTGGCGACGCGCTCGATCGTGCGCGCGACCTTGAGCATCTCGGGCGCGCCCGAGACAATCGCGCCGAGCATCGTCTGCGCCTCGCCCCCGGCTTCCTCGAGCCGCCGGTTCTCGGCCTCGATCGCGTGGAGGTGGAACGCCCGCCCGACGATCAGGCCAAGCTCGTCGATGTCGACTGGCTTGCGGTAAAAATCATAGGCCCCGAGCGCGATCGCCTTCAGCGCGCTTTCGCGTGCGCCGTGGCCCGAGGCGACAATCACCTTGGTATCGGGCTTGAGGCTGAGGATCTGGGTCAGCGTGGCGAAGCCCTCGCTAGTCCCGTCGGCATCGGGCGGCAGGCCAAGGTCGAGCGTGACCACGGCGGGTTCGTGAAGCCGGACCAGGTCGATCGCCGAGGCGCGGTCGCCGGCGGTGATCACGCGATAGCCTTCATAGGCCCACTTCAGCTGTCGCTGGAGGCCCTCGTCATCCTCGACGATCAGCAGCACGGGGAGGTCGGCATCGGTCATGTCGGGATCTTTTCGGAAGCGGGAAGGGTGATGACGAAGCGGGATCCATGGCCGGGGCGGCTTTCGACCGTGAGTCGGCCATTCATCGCCGCGACCAGCGACTTGGCTTCGAATGCGCCGACCCCGAACCCGCCTTGCTTGGTCGAGGCGAACGGCTGGAACAGGCGGTTGCGGACAAAGTCGGCGTCCATCCCGGGACCCTGGTCGGCAATCGCGATCGCCACCCGGTCGTGGGTTCGCGACACGCGCACGGTGACCGGCGTGTCGGGCGGGCTGGCATCGATCGCATTGTGCAGCAAATGGCCGAACGCCTGGTCGAGCGCCGCCGGATCGGCGACAACCCACGCTCCTGTGTCGCCGAGCATGGTGACCGGATGGCGGTGGTGGTGCGCCGCGATCGCCGCGGTGAGCAAAGCGCGAAGCTCGATTGGCAGAGGGTGAAGGTCGCGCTGCTCGCCCTTGGGCGCGATCCGCAGCAGCAATTCGTTCATCTTGCCGACCGAGCTTTTGAGCGTTTCGACCATGTCGGCACGGAATTCGGGATTGTCGGCGTGGCGCTCGGCATTGCGCGATACCAGCGACAATTGGCTGACCAGATTCTTGATGTCGTGCAGGATGAAGGCGAAGCGGCGATTGAAATCTTCGAACCGCTGGGCGTTGACCAGCGCCTGCTGGCCGTGCGCTTCGGCCAGCGTCGACGCCGCCTGGCGCCCTGCGGTGCGCAGCAAGTCATAATCTTCCCAGTCGAGCGCGCGATTATAATCGGGCGCGGCGAGGATCACGAGTGCGATCAGCCGTTCTTCGTGGATCAGCGGGATTCCGGCCCAGGCGTTGGGCTCGGACAATAATGCCGCAGGGATCGCGAGCTGCGCGTCGCGCGCCCCGTCCCAGCCGCCACGGCGCGCTTCGAAATCGACGATCCGCCCTTCGCCGGCGACGCTGCGCCAAAACGCCGCGGCGGCCTCGCGGCTCGCGTCGCTGCCGGGCTGGGCGGCGCCGGGCCAATGCCATTCGGCGGCCGGCTCGAAGCTCGCGCCTTCTTCCAGGGTGATCAGGATTCCGCCGGGTGCATCGAGCATGTCGGCGAACGCCTTGATCACGCGCTCGCCGAGCGGAGCCGCCTCGGGCCCCCACGCGCCAAGCGTTTCGGTGAAGCGCAGCCATTCGGTGCGATAGTCGTAGCGATGCTCGAACAGATGCTTCGACAGCTTGACCTTGGCCCAGCCGCGCGCGCGTGCGCTCGGCAACAACACGATTGCCGCGACCGTGAGCAGCGCCATTGCTGCCACCGCAACATCGCGGGTCCAATCGACGCCGCTGCCACGAAGCGCGGTCGCGAGCACCGTCATGGTCGCAAAGTAGGCGCAGATTGCGAGCAGTGACAGCGACTGGAAGGTCGCCGCGCGTGACAATCGGATGTGCCAGCCCTCGCCGCGCGCCCCGCCCAAGGCGAACAAAGGCGCGGTCAGCGCGACTGCCAGCCCGCGCCAGTCGAACAGCCAGCGGGCCGCGGAAATATCGAAATAAGCCACGGTATAGAGGTTGAGGTCGTAGGCCCACATCAGCGCCAGCGCGAGCATTGCGAGGCGGATGCTGGCGCGGCTCGCGGGTGCCGCCTGGCCATAGAGGTTGTGGACCAGCACCAATGATCCCGCCGCGGCGGTCATCCGCAGCACGATCGCGGTCGACATCAGCGTCTGCGAGCCAGTCGCATCGGCGGTGTCGATCACCAACGGCAAGGCATCGACCATCAATTGCAGCCCGAGCACCCCGGCAACGGCGGCATAGACCGGCTGAACCCCGCGCTGGCGGACCTCGTCGCTCGCTTCTTCGGCGAGTCGGTACAGCACGCCGACCCACACCAGATTGCGCGCGGTCTCGGCGTAAGCGGCGAGCACAGACAGCGGCTCGACTGCGGTCAGCCACGCCCAGCTTGCGGTAAGCGACAGCGCCGCAAGCAGCATGCGGTGCCCCCGGCCGATGCGAATCCCGCGCCGCAGCTCCCAGATCACGAGCCCGGCATAGAGCGCGGCGGCGAGCGCATACGACCAGAAAGCGGTAAATCCGCTCATCGCGCTGACACTGTAAGTTTTGCCGACATGACACCTCTGTCGCAAAATTTTACAAAGATAGGGTGAACGCGCCAAGGAACCTTTGCCGCGCGTCCGCTTTCGGCCATCAAAGGGGACATGATGGAACAGCGTGATGGCGGGCGAGTGCGTCCGGTGATTCTGGCCGGCGGAGCAGGGACTCGGCTGTGGCCGATGTCGACTCCCGAGCGGCCCAAGCACCTGCTTCCGCTGATCGGCGATTCGAGCCTGTTCGAGCAGACCCT
>JAJAYY010000148.1 GCA_026785965.1 Sphingomonas bacterium | reverse complement strand
GTTCGAAGTGATGGTCTATCCCGGCCAGACGCACAGCCCCGCGGGCGAAAAGGTCCGCACGCATCTGTGGCGGACGATCCTCAGCTTCCTCGATCGCAACGGCGTTCCGGGCGGTCCGCGTTGACATGTCGGGGGCGGGGCACCACCTCGCCCCCACGCACAAACACAAGGACATGAGCGATGGGCTATCGGATCGTGGTGGTTGGCGCCACGGGCAACGTCGGGCGCGAGATCTTGAATGTGCTCGCCGAGCGCCAATTCCCGGCTGACGAGGTCGCCGCGGTGGCGAGCCCGCGGTCGACCGGCAACATCATCGACTTCGGCGACTCGGGCAAGGAGCTCAAGGTCCAGAATATCGATCATTTCGATTTCGAAGGCTGGGACATCGCCTTGTTCGCCGTCGGCTCGAAGGTCAGCCGGGCGCATGCTCCACGTGCCGCCGCGGCGGGCTGCACCGTGATCGACAATAGCTCATATTATCGCATGGACCCCGACGTTCCGCTGATCGTGCCAGAGGTCAATCCCGAGGCGATCGACGGCTATCGCGCCAAGAACATCATCGCCAACCCCAATTGCTCGACTGCGCAAATGGTCGTCGCGCTCAAGCCGCTTCACGATGCGGCGCGGATCAAGCGCGTCGTCGTCGCGACTTACCAGTCGGTGTCGGGCGCGGGCAAAGCCGGAATGGACGAATTGTTCGAGCAAAGCCGCAACATCTTCGTCGGCGACGCCAACGCGCCGCAAAAATTCACCAAGCAGATCGCGTTCAACGTCATCCCCCACATCGACGATTTCCTCGACGACGGCTCGACCAAGGAAGAATGGAAGATGGTCGTCGAGACCAAGAAGATCCTCGGTTCGTCGATCAAGGTCAGCGCGACTTGCGTCCGCGTTCCGGTATTCGTCGGGCATAGCGAAGCGATCAACATCGAGTTCGAGGACGAAATCTCTGCCGAGCAGGCGCAGTCGATCCTGCGCGAAGCCCCCGGCATCATGCTGGTCGATAAGCGCGAGGACGGCGGCTACGTCACCCCGGTCGAATGCGTCGGCGATTATGCCACCTTCGTGTCGCGTGTCCGCGAGGATCCGACGGTCGACAATGGGCTCAGCATCTGGGTCGTCAGCGATAATCTCCGCAAGGGCGCCGCATTGAACGCGGTCCAGATCGCCGAACTGCTCGGTAGGCGCCACTTGCAGAAGGCGGCCTAGGGTGTAGCGTCGGCTCTCCTGAAGGAGATTTGTGATGCGTTCCAGGCTTCTAATCGGCGTGACGGCGTTAGCGCTCGCGGCGTGCAATGTGCAAAAGTCCGCCCCCGCCGACGCGGCGGAGCAGGGCGCGACCGCAGCGCCGCTGACCCAGGCCGACGCCGAAAAAATTGTCGCCGATGCCGAAGCCGCGTGGAGCAGCAATCGCATTGAGACGGTGATGGCGAACTATGCCGATGGCGCGGTGGTGTTCGATACCAGCGCGCTAGCCCCAACCACCGACCGCAACATTCAGACGCGCGGCAATGCCGCCTTCCTGACGATGAAGCCGGCCGACTTCCGCGTCGACCCGCGCCATGTCCAATTGCTCGACAATGACACCATCGTCGCCTCGGGCGTGCTCAGCTTCACTGCCAATGTCGGCACCGCACGCCCGGTCCTGAAAGCCCGCTACACGCAAGTTTATCAGCGCCAGAACGACGGCACCTTCAAGATCGTTCACGAACATATGTCTTCGCCGCCTCTGGGAACCGGCGCGCCGTGAGCCAAGCGCTCGACGGTGGCTGCGCGTGCGGGCGGATCCGGTTCGAAGCTGTGATCGACAGCGACGACGCCTATCTGTGCCATTGCCGGATGTGCCAGCGCGCGAGCGGCAATGTCAGCCTCGCGATGGTCGGGATCGCACAGGCGGCGGTATGCTGGACGACCGAGCCCGACTGGTATCGCAGCAGCCCGATCGCCCGGCGTCCGTTCTGTTCGGCCTGCGGGACCTCGCTCGGCTTCCGTTGCGACACCGACACCGACAAGATGGATCTGACCGTCGCCGCGTTCGACGACCCGTCGCGGTTCAAGCCGACCAGCCATTTCGGCGTGGAAAGCATGCATGAGCGCTGGCTGGAGACGGCGGGCTTGCCGCGCACACGGTCGGACGAATATCAGCGCCTGGTCGATCGCTGGACGCAGGCGACCGGCGTGATGCCCGAATGACCGCATCGATTGTCCACCGCTGGACCGCGTCGGACGGAATAGATTTGGCGTGGCATGAAGTCGGGCAGGGGCGTGCGGTGGTGTTGCTGCACGGGCTGTTCTCGGAGGCTCAGGTCAACTGGATCAAGTTCGGCCATGCCGCCAAGCTTGCCGCCAAGGGTTGCCGCGTGATCATGCCCGATCTTCGCGCGCATGGGCAAAGCGCAGCGCCGCATGACCCCGCAAATTATCCCAACGGCATCCTCGGCCGCGACCTCGAGGAACTTGTCTCGCATTTGGGGCTGACCGATTATGATCTCGGCGGTTTCTCGCTCGGGGCGCGCACCACGGTGCAGGGGGTGGGCGAGGGATTGAGGCCAAAGCGCGCTATCCTCGCTGGAATGGGGCTTGAAGGTCTAACCGGATGGCTCGAGCGCAAGCATTTCTTCGTCGATGCGATCGCCAATTTCGACAGCGCGAGCCGCGGCGACAAGCATTGGCTGGCGATCCAGTTCATGAAGACGATGAAGGTCGACCGCGTCGCCGCGTCCTTGCTCCTGCCAACCTTCACCGATGCCCACCCCGAATGGCTCGCGGCGTTCACGATGCCGACATTGGTGCTGTGCGGGTCCGAGGATGAGGATAATGGTTCGGCCCCGAGGCTCGCCACAGCGCTCCCCGACGCCACCTATGTCGCGGTTCCCGGGACCCACATGTCGAGCGTCACCAAGCCCGATTTCGGCGATGCGCTGGTGGAGTTCGTGACTCAATGATCTGCATAAAAAAGGGGAGCGCCGCACCGGCACTCCCCTTTGGTCGCGATCAGTCAGACCGCTTAATAAGCGACGCTGCCGACCTTGGCCTGGTCGCTGGCGAGTTTATCGACCGTGGCCGTCGACTGGCCGGTTTGCTTGAGGGTCAACGCTTCTTCGGCGAGTTCGGCCTGGCTGAGAACCTTGCCGCTGTCGCTGTCGCCTTTCAGATAGTCGGTGCCGCGCTCGGCGAGATCCTTGATCTTGTCGCTCGCGCCGGCAAACCCGTCCTTGACCGTTCCACTGGCACTCGCGAAGCCGTCCTTGACGCGGTTGGTCAATTCTTCGCTCGCTTGCTTGAACGATTTGTCGCGGCGCGAAAAAAAGAACGCACCGGCGGCAGCGGCGGCGACTGCGGTCACCGCGCCGGTCGCAATCGCGGCGCTGGTATAGGGACTCGCCTTGATCGTCCGCCCGGTGCGCGCGACAATCGAGGTGTCGGCTTTGGCGCGCGTTGTGGTGCGCGGCTTGGCGGTGCGGCGGCGCGGGGTGGTGCTCTTGGTCGTAGCCATCGGTGTTACTCCTCACAAAAGTTCAAGGATTGTGAGGACGTAACGCACGGCGGGAAGGGTCGCTCCCCGCCGAGCGATAATAAGGCTTACAGTTGGCCGAGCAATGTTTCCGCACTCGACGCCTGATATTCGCCCGGTGCTTCGACATTGAGCTGCTCGACCACGCCATCGTTGACGATCATCGAATAGCGCTGGCTGCGCTGGCCCATGCCGAACTTGGATCCGTCCATTTCGAGCCCGAGGCTCTTGGCAAATTCGCCATTGCCGTCGGCCAGCATGGTGATGTCTTCGCTGCCCTGATCCTTGTTCCACGCGCCCATCACGAAGGCGTCGTTGACGCTCGTGGCGACGATTTCGTCGATGCCCTTGGCCTTCAATTCGGCGGCTTGCTCGACATAGCTCGGCAAATGCTTGGCCGAGCAGGGCGGGGTGTAGGCGCCGGGCACGGCGAACAACGCGACCCGCTTGCCGGCGAAATAGTCGCCGCTCTTGACCGGCACCGGTCCCTCGGGCGTGGCGAGGGTCAGTTGCACGTCGGGAAGGCGGTCGCCGACCTGGATGGTCATGGAATAATCTCCTGTTGGATGGTGAACCGCGACATAGGTGCGGCATGTGACACTCTCAAGGCCCGCCCCGAACCCCGACGAGGGCTTGCGGCACCTTGCGGCCAAGTTCATCGTTACCCCTGCATGGACACCGCGCCTTTCCTCGCCGGCAAGTTCCTCCTCGCGATGCCGGGGATGGGCGATCCGCGATTTGAGCGCGCGGTGATCGCGATGTGCGTCCACGACGAACATGGCGCGGTCGGGATTGGCATCGGCCATCATCGCAGCGGGATCGGCTTGCGCGGACTGCTCGGTCAGCTCGGGCTCGATCCGGGCAAGGCCCTCGATCAACCGGTTCATCATGGCGGCCCGGTTGAGCCAGGGCGCGGCTTCGTGCTCCACAGCGACGATTGGGGCGGGCAGGATACCATCGCCGTGATTGGTCTCGGCGCATTGACGGGGACGATCGACGTGCTGCGCGCAATCGCCGAGGGTCGCGGGCCGAGCCGCTTCCTCGTCGCATTCGGCTATGCCGGCTGGGGCCAAGGCCAGCTCGACGAGGAAATGACCCGCCATGGCTGGTTCGCCGCCAAGGGCGACCCCGCGATCCTGTTCGATACGCCCGTCAACGACCGCTGGAACGCGGGCTTTGCCGCCGAGGGGATCGATCCGCGGTTGCTCGTCAGCCAAGCCGGCGCGGCCTGATATAAAGAATCCTTTATATTTGATTTTGAGCCGCCACGGGGGTAGGGGCGACGCGAAACCTTCGGGCGGCGATCGGGCCGCCTTTCTTTGTTTGGAGACGCTTCAAGTGGCCACCACTGCCGACACCCTGACTCGCGACTATGTCATCAAGGACATTGCGCTCGCCGATTTCGGCCGCAAGGAAATCGACATCGCCGAGACCGAGATGCCAGGCCTGATGGCGCTGCGCGAGGAGTTTGGCGCGTCACAGCCGCTCAAGGGCGCGCGCATCACCGGATCGCTCCACATGACGATCCAGACCGCGGTACTGATCGAGACGCTCACTGCGTTGGGCGCCGAAGTCCGCTGGGCGTCGTGCAATATCTATTCGACCCAGGACCACGCCGCCGCGGCGATCGCCAGGTCGGGCGTGCCGGTGTTCGCGATCAAGGGTGAGACGCTCGAGGAATATTGGGACTATGCCGCGCGCATCTTCGATTGGGGCCAGGATACGACCTGCAATCTGATCCTCGACGACGGCGGCGACGCCACCATGTTCGCATTGTGGGGCGCGCGGGTTGAGGCCGGTGAAGCGATGTTCACCCCGACCAATGAAGAAGAAGAAATCTTCGCGGCGACCCTGAAGCGCTTCCTCGCCGAGCGTCCGGGCTACCTCACCAAGACGGTCGCCGAAATCAAGGGCGTGTCCGAAGAGACCACCACCGGCGTCCATCGCCTCTATGAGCTGTCAAAGCAGGGCAAGCTCCCGTTCCCGGCGATCAACGTCAACGACAGCGTGACCAAGTCGAAGTTCGACAATCTCTACGGCTGCAAGGAAAGCCTCGTCGACGCGATCCGTCGCGGCACCGACGTGATGCTCGCCGGCAAGGTCGCCGCAGTGGCCGGCTTCGGCGATGTCGGCAAGGGTTCGGCCGCCTCGCTGCGCAACGGCGGGGCACGCGTGCTGGTCACCGAAATCGACCCGATCTGCGCCTTGCAGGCGGCGATGGAAGGCTATGAAGTCGTGACCATGGACGAGGCCGCCAAGCGTGCCGACATCTTCGTCACCGCGACCGGCAACATGGACGTCATCACCGTCGATCACATGCGCAGCATGAAGAATATGGCGATCGTCTGCAATATCGGCCACTTCGACAGCGAGATTCAGATCGGCGCGCTCGCCAACATGAAATGGACCGAAATCAAGCCGCAGGTCGACGAGGTCGAATTCGCCGACGGCAAGAAATTGATCATCCTCAGCAAGGGCCGCCTGGTCAACCTCGGCAATGCCACCGGCCATCCGAGCTTCGTGATGTCGGCCAGCTTCACCAACCAGGTGCTTGCCCAGATCGAGCTGTGGACCGGCGGCGACAAGTACGGCAACGACGTCTACGTCTTGCCCAAGCATCTCGACGAGAAGGTAGCCGCGCTTCACCTTGAGAAATTAGGGGTCAAGCTGACCACGCTGTCGGACAAGCAGGCGGCGTACATCGGCGTTCCGCAGCAGGGGCCGTTCAAACCCGATCATTACCGCTATTGATCGACCGCGCTCAAGCGCCTCGACCAACAGGGCGTCCCTTCGGGGGCGCCCTTTTTCTTTCTGAACAGCCGCCCTATGGGTTGGCGATGCAGTGTCGGGGGCCTTGGGCGTGATCGTCGGACCGAATGTGGCGTCGGCGATCATCGTGGTCGCCAGCCTGTGGCTGGCGATTGCCGCGGCGTTGTCGCTGCTCGCCGGGCGCCGCATTCGCCGTGCCGCTGGCGTGGTCGGCGCGGCGCAGCAGATGCGCAGCCTGCTCGAGGCCGCGCCGGCACGCCCGTTGCTGGTACGTCCCGACGGAACGATCGACATCGACCATATCCTGCTGCGCGATCTCGGGATCGAGGATCAACCGACCACCCTCGATCAATTGGCGGGTGAAGACCGGGGGCTCGTCGCTGCCGACTTGATGGTGCTGAAATCCGACCTCGCCGCAGCCTCGCTCGGCGCCAGGCCGCTGCGCCGGATGGTGCGTCTCGCCGCCTCCAACCGGGTGGTTGAAATTCGCGGCGCGCCCGCACCGCCGCCCCAGCCGCAGGGCACGATGTTGCTGTGGCTGTTCGACATCAGTGATGCCGAGGCCGAGCGCGCCAATCTGTCGCGGCGGCTCGGCCAGACCGAGGGCGCGCTGGATGCGCTGACCAACCTGATCGAGGCCGCACCGTTCCCGATGTGGTATCGTGGCCCCGACCTGAGCCTTGGACTGGTCAATTCGGCGTTCGTTTTGGCGGTCGAGGCGCGCGACGCGGCCGAAGTCATCGCCCGCGGCAGCGAATTGGTCGACGTCCCCGGCGGCGACTCCGCCCGCGCCGGCGCGCAGCGCGCGCTTGAGCTTGGCAAACCTTATTCGCGCACCCAGCCGGCGACGATCGGTGAAGAACGACGCATGCTTCGGCTGGTCGATGTCCCGCTCCCGACCGGCGCGGTGGCCGGGTTTGCAATCGACATCCAGGATCTTGAAGACGCGCGAATCGAACTCGCACGACACATAGAATCGCAGCGCGAGCTGGCCGATCACATGACCGCTGGTGCGGCTCAGTTCAATGCCGACCGCCAGCTCGATTTCTTCAATCAGCCGTTCGCGATCATGGCTCGGCTCGACCCCGAATGGCTCGTCGAAAAGCCCGAGTTCGACCGAGTGCTCGAACGCATGCGTGAAATGAATCGCCTCCCCGAAGTGCGCGATTTCCCCGCCTGGAAGGCCGAGCGCCGCGACTGGTTCATCAGCGCAGAGGAATTGATCGAGGAGGATTGGATCCTCGCCAATGGCGACCATTTGCGCATCGTTGCCCAGCCTTTGCCTGACGGCGGATTGCGGCTGATCGTCGAGGACCGCACCGAACAGGTCCGCTTGGCCTCGGCGCGCGACACCTTGCTCCGCGTCCGCCCCGCGACCTACGACAATCTGTTTGAAGCGATCAGTGTGTTCGCGTCCGATGGCCGCCTTTATCTGTGGAATCGCCGCTTTTGCGAAGTGTGGAGCCTCGACGAAAATTGGCTCGGCGAGCATCCCCGGGTCGACGAACTGGTCCCGGCGATGGCCCGGCGCCTGGTCAACCCGACCGCCGCCGCGCAAGTTCGCGAACTGGTCCGCACGACCACCAGCGGGCGCCAGTCGGGCACCGGGCGGGTATCGATGACCGACGGCCGCCATTTCGAATTCGCTGCCGTCCCATTGCCCGACGGCAACTGCCTGTTCACGATGATCGACGTGACCGATTCGACGCGCATCGAATCCGCACTCCGCGAGCGGGCCACGGCGCTCGAAGAGGCCGACCGGGTCAAGACCGACTTCGTCGCCAACATGAGCTACGAATTGCGGACGCCATTGACCTCGATCGGCGGCTTCGCGGAGATGCTGTCGGCGGGCTATGCGGGCAAGCTTGCCCCCGCCGCCTCGGACTATGTCGGCGCGATCCTCGAATCGGTCGCGCGCCTGTCCAAGTTGATCGACGACGTGCTCGATTTGACTCAAGGCGACACCAGCGGCGTTGTGCTTGAGCGTGAACGGATCGACATTGGCGGTCTGTGCCGTGCGGTCGGCGGATCGATCAAGCTCCGCGCCGAGGGCAAGCAGCAATCGCTCGAGATCGAGGTCGATCCCTCGGCGGGGACGGTGATCGGCGATGCCCGGCGACTGCGCGAATCGGTCGAGCATTTGCTGCGCAACGCGGTCGCTTACACCGACGAAGGCGGCACGATCATGCTTCGCGCTTCGGGCAATGACGCCGAAGCGATTGTCTCCGTTATCGACAATGGTCCGGGGATCGCGCCCGAGCATCAGGCAATGGTGTTCGATCGCTTTCACCGCGCGATGGCCAGCGGGCACAGCGATGCCGCGCTCGGGCTCGGGCTTCCGCTCACCCGCCAGTTCATCGAGGCGCATGGCGGCAAGGTCGAACTTGTCTCGGATCTCGGGAAAGGAACGGCGGTGACATTAGCGATCCCGCGCGCGCCTTCGTGATCCTCGCCGATGAAGCTGCGACCAAAGCTGCCGGGGCGTCTCTCGCGGCGTGTCTGAAGCCGGGCGACATCATCCTGCTTGAAGGGGCGCTCGGTGCCGGCAAGACGACCTTTGTGCGCGGGATGCTCGCTGCTCTCGGGCATGACGGCGAAGTGCCGAGCCCGAGCTTCGCGATCGTCCAGCCTTATGAGGCGCAGGCGCTGCCGCTTTGGCACGTCGACCTGTATCGCATCGAGCACCCCGCCGAGCTCGACGAGCTTGGCCTTGACACGATCCGCGACGACGGCGTGCTGGTGGTCGAATGGCCGTCGCGGGCGGGGGAGGGCGCATGGCCGCCAAGCGCGCTCGGTCTGTCGCTTGAACCGCGGCCCGACGGTTCCCGATGCTTGACAGTGATGGCCGGGAAAGGCTGGGAGGAGCGATGGCCTTGCCGATGATTCCGCCCGCTGACGCGCCCGATTTTCTCGCCGCCAACGGGTGGCCGGGGGCGCGCATCGACCCGCTCGCCGGGGATGCCAGCTTTCGCCGCTATTTCAGGGTCCGCGACGACGATGGGCGCTGTGCGGTGCTGATGGATGCGCCGCCCCCGCACGAGGACCCACGTCCGTTCGTCGCGGTTGCCGAATGGCTCGCCTCGATCGGCCTCAGCGCCCCGCAAATCCTTGCCCGCGACCTCGATCGCGGCCTGCTTTTGCTCGGTGATTTTGGCGACGACCGGTTGCGTGAGAGGCTTGACCGGACGCCCGATCGCGAGCGCGAACTGTACGGGATCGCGACCGATGTCCTGGTCCATCTCCACGCGCACCCGCCGATGCCCGGGCTCCCCGTTCACGGCCTCGACCAGTGGCTGGATGAACTCGCTCTGTTCACCGACTGGTACGTCCCAGCGGTCGGGCTGGGGGCCGATGCTGCCGCTTATCGCGCGGCGTGGCGCGAAGTGCTTGTTCCGGTCGCCGCCGACGGTCTCGGCCCGGTCACCGTGTTGCGCGATTATCATGCCGAAAACGTCATGCTCGTCGAAGGGCGCTCGGGGGTCGAACAATTCGGCCTGCTCGACTTTCAGGACGCGCTCGCCGGCCATCCCGCTTACGACCTCGCCTCGGTGCTCGAAGACGCCCGGCGCGACGTCTCGCCCGCCATCGAACGCGCAATGATCGACCGTTACCGCGCTGCCGCCGGTCAAGGCGATGCCTTCGAAGCCGCTTATTGGGCGCTCGCGGCGCAGCGCAACACGCGCATCCTCGGTGTCTTCGTCAGGCTATGGAAGCGCGACGGCAAACCTGACTACAAGCGTTTTCAGCCGCGCATGTGGGGCCTGCTCGAACGCAATCTCGCGCATCCCGCGCTCGCGCCGGTGACAGCGTGGTTCGACGCTCACGTCCCGCAGTCGCACCGCGCCGCTTATTGGAGCCCCGACCAATGACCCGCCCCAAGCGTGCGATGGCGCTGCGCCCCGAAATTGTCGCGCCCTTGCCGAATACGGCGATGGTCATGGCCGCCGGGCTCGGCAAGCGCATGCGTCCCCTGACCGCGACCCGGCCCAAGCCGCTGGTCGAGGTCGCCGGCAAGCCGCTGATCGATCATGTCCTCGATCGCCTCCGCGCCGCGGGAGTCGGGCGGCTGGTGGTCAATGTCCATTACCTCGCCGACGCGCTCGAAGCGCACCTCGCGACCCACGCCACGGGCTTTGACGTGACCATCAGCGATGAACGCGACTTGCTGCTCGAAACGGGCGGCGGGCTGGTCCAAGCGGCACCGATGATCGACGATGATCCGTTCCTGGTCGTCAACAGCGACAATTATTGGGTCGATGGCCCGGCCGACACGCTGCGCCTGCTCGCCTCGCACTGGCGCGAGGGCGAAATGGATGCGCTGCTGCTGGTGGTTCCGCACGCCCGTGCCGCCAACAACGCCGGGGTCGGCGATTTTCACATGGACGCGCTCGGCCATCTCCAGCGCCGCCGACTGGGCCGGGTCGCGCCGTTCGTCTTCACTGGCATCCAGATGGTCTCCAAGCGCCTGCTTCGTGACGCGCCGAAAGGTGCTTTTTCGACCAATATTCTGTGGGACCGCGCAATCGCCGAGGGTCGCTGCTTCGGCGCGGTTCATCAGGGCCTGTGGTTCGACGTTGGCTCGCCGCCGGCGATCAAGGCGACCGAAGCCGTCCTTTATGGCTGAACCGGGCCGACCGACAATCTTCACCATCCCGGCGCACCGCAGCTTCGCCGACGCCCTCGTCGACGGCCTGCTTCGCCAGCATGGGCGCGGTCCCGACAGTCTTGCCCGGGGCCGAATCCTGCTCCCCAATAATCGCGCCGTGCGCACCGTCACCGAAGCGTTTGTCCGCGCCAGTGGCGGCGGCCTGCTCCTGCCGCGCCTGATCGCAATCGGCGATCCCGAACTCGACGATCGCATCGGCGGCGCGCTCGACCCGCTCGACCTCGCCGATCCTTTGCCCCCCGCGATCGACCCGCTCGAACGCCAGCTTCGCCTCGCCCAGATGGTTCGCGCACCGGGTGAAAGCGCAGCCGAGGCGCTGCGT
>JAJAYY010000147.1 GCA_026785965.1 Sphingomonas bacterium | reverse complement strand
GCTGTTGGCGGCGAGCCGCTTGCGCACCAGCGCGAGGGCCAGTGCATAAGCCGTTCCGACCGCGGCCAGCGCGATCAACGTGCTGACCGGGTCGAGCCGGACCAGCGCGGCGCCGACCAACAGGATGATCGCCACCGCCCCCGCCGCGCGGATCAAGGGCAGCAGCAGGTTGAACAAGAATTGCTCGACCTTTTCGAGCGCGGCGATGAATTGGCTTGAGTGCTGGCCGATGTGAAAGGCGTAAGGCTGCGACAGCACGCGGCGCTGGATGTCGACCGCGATTTCGTGGCCGAGCCCGAAAGCGAACCGCTGACTGATCCACGCCAGCGCCAAACGCGTCACGGCGGCGAGCAAGGCGGCGGCGACGAACAGCGCCGCGGCGAGCGTCAGCGTCGGAAGGCCGGTGCGTTCCGCCGCGCCGGTGAAGATTGCCGACAACCACGGCAACGACCGGCTCGACGCTTCGCCCGACAACAGCGAGAGCAACGGAACGATCGACGCGACGCTGATCAACTCGGCCACAGCGGCGGCCGGGGTCAGCAGCACCAGCCACAGCAATTCGCGCCGCCGCGCGGGCGAAGCGAGGCGGTACAGCACGGCGAACGCCTGACCAAAGCGCAATTGCTGCTGATCCTGAGCCTCGGTCACGCCGCGGCTAGTCGCCAAACCGCGCGCCGAGCGCGGCAAGGCCCTGATCATGGGTCAGGTCGAGCGCCAGCGGCGTGACCGAAACAAAGCCATCGGCGACCGCTTCAAGGTCAGTGACGTGGCCCGGACTGGGTGCGGTCGGGGCGAGCCCGAACCAGAAATAGGGATAACCGCGCGGATCGGTGCGCTCGACGATCCGCAGCCGGCCATAATCGTGAAACCCCTGGCGGCAGACGCGCACCCCGCGCACCGCGTCGGGGGCGAGCGCGGGGAAATTGACGTTGACCAGGGTGCGCGGCTCGAACGGCTGGTCGAGCAACGGCCGCAGCACGCGTTCGGCCCATGCCTCGGCGGTCGCAAACGGGACGCTGTCGCCCATCCCCTCACGCGCGTAAACTTGGCTCAATGCGATCGACCGAACCCCGGCGAGCGCGCCCTCCATCGCCGCCGACACCGTCCCCGAATACGTCACGTCCTCGGCCAGATTGCCGCCGCGATTGACTCCCGACAGGATCAGGTCGGGCGGGGCGTCCTTCATCACATGCGCCAGCGCGAGCATGACCGCGTCGGTCGGCGTGCCCATCACCGCGAAGCGCTTGTCGCCGAGCCGCCGGATCCGCACCGGGCGCGACAAGGTCAGCGAATGGCCCGCGCCCGATTGCTCCTCGGCTGGAGCGACCGCCCACACATCGTCCGAAAATTGTGCCGCGATTCGCTCGAGCGCCGCAAAACCGGGGGCGTTGATGCCGTCGTCGTTGGTCAGGAGAATGCGCATGGTCGCGCTATGCGGCGCCGCGCGGGCGCCGACAAGCTGCGCCTTTGCGGCAACAATCCACAGTTTTCGATATGCTCGACTTCGGTCAGTTCTTGTTAAGCCAATCGCGCTTAACTATAGGGCCGCGTTGGGGATACCGACGGACCCGCTTAAGTATCGGGAAAGTCCTGTTTATCGCCTCCGGCCGAACCGGTCGCCCGGTTTGGAGACGGCGGGCGTATGTGTCGGGGAGGGTGTAATGGCTACCGCTCTAGTTGACCTCTACGGGATTGGGTCATCCAATTTCGACCAGCTCATCTTGCCGGAAAATTATCGACCGGCGGACGATGAAGAATTCATGGGCGCCTTTCAGCGCGCTTACTTCCTGCGCAAGCTCAAGGACTGGAAAGAGTCGATCGTCGAGGAGAGCCGCGCGACGATGGCACAGCTCCAGGTCGATTCGCTGCGCGAACCCGATATTGCCGATCGCGCGTCGAGCGAGACCGATTGGTCGATCGAGCTTCGCACCCGCGACCGCCAGCGCAAGTTGATCGCCAAGATCGATGCCGCGATGCGCCGGCTCTACGAAGGCGAATATGGCTATTGCGAAGTCACCGGCGATACGATTTCGTTGGCCCGGCTCGAGGCTCGCCCGATCGCGACGATGACGCTTGAAGCGCAGGAAAAGCATGAGCGGGTCGAGCGCGTGTCACGCGACGATTAGCGCTCCGGTTTAACTGAAATGAGGAAGGGCCGGGCGGTGACGTCCGGCCCTTTGTCGATCGGCCCTAGTGGCCGGTAATCGCGTCCTTGAGCCAGAGTTTCTGTTTCTTGAGCCGGTGGAGAATGGTGTCGTCGGGGTGCGGGCGGTGCTCTTCGCTATCGATCTGCGCTTGGAGCGCCGCATGTTTGGATGCGAGGGCCTCGACTTGTCCTTTGTCCATCGGTCAATTTCCTTTCGTTGGCTGACTCGTGACAGTGACGTGAATAAAACACGAAATCGCGGCTTTGTCGCCATCGTAACGCATCCGTTCGCCCGCCCAGCGCCGCGGCCCGCCGGAAACACGTCGGGGAATGACGGCGAAGCGCAACTCGGCTAAGACGAAAAAATGAACGACGACGATCCGCGTGAAGTGATGGCGATGTTGAAAATCGAGCATCGTCGGCTCGACGCCGACATTGGGGCAATGCGCGAATCGGGCAATTGCGACCAGCTCGAGCTGGCGCGGATGAAGAAGCGCAAACTCCATTTGCGCGATGAAATCGAGCAGCTCGCCGACCGCATCACGCCCGACATCATCGCCTGACCTGTCCCTAGACGGGACAGTATCGCGCGCTGGCTGCGGCGGCGGCGGCATGTCGAGCGTTTCAAGCATCTCGACGACGTGTCACAAGGGAGCCGCAATGGACGACTCGCCCGACGATTTTGGACCTCAGGCGCGGATCACACCGCGATTGATCGACTCGCTTTATACCGAGGCGATGCTGCTTGCCGACGAGGCACGGGCTTATTTCGACGAAGCCGGGCGCGACGAGCGCCAGACGCTCGAGCCGTTCGCGCGGGTCGGGTTCGCGTGCGAATCGCTCAAGGTGACGACGCGGATCATGCACATCGTCGCGTGGCTGCTGACCCAGCGCGCGGTCGAGACGGGCGAGATCAAGGCCGGCGACGGGCGCCGCCCCGAGCGCCGCCTTGGCAACGCCAGCGCCAGCGACCCGTTGGTGGTCGGCCAATTGCCGCCCGCCGCGCAGCGCCTGGTCACCGCCAGCGTCGACCTTTATTCGCGCATTGCCCGGCTCGACCAGGGTCAGATCGACTCCGAACCGATGCAGAGTCCGGCGCGTGCGCTGATGGGCCGGCTCGAACGCGACCTGATCTGGAATCGCGGCGCGTGACTGACTAGGGTCGCGCGATGCGCCCGTTCATTTTCCATCCCGGTCCACGGCTGATCAGCGGCGCGGGCAGCGCGGCGACGCTCGCCGACCACCTGCCGCCGGGTCCGTGCCTGTTCGTCACCGACCGCGATGTCGTTGGCTTCGGGCTGACCGATGCGTGCCGCGTCGCACTTGAGGCGGGCGGGCGCGAGATCATCCTGTTCGATTCGGTCGAGGCCGATCCGTCGCGGGATACCTTGCTTGCCGCGGTCGAAGCCGGGCGGGCGGCAAAGGTCACGCACGTCGTCGGGTTTGGCGGCGGAAGTCCGATGGATGTCGCCAAGCTCGCGGCTTATCTGCTCGGCTCGGGCGATGAGCTCGATTCGATCTGGGGGGTCGGCCTCGCCATCGGGCGGCACTTGCCGCTGGCGCTGGTGCCGACCACGGCGGGGACCGGATCGGAAGCGACCCCGGTGGCGGTGATCACGTGCGAGAGCGGCGAGAAGCGCGGGGTCAATTCGCCCGCCTTGATCGCCGATTGGTGCGCGCTCGACGCGTCGCTAACGCTTGGCATGCCGCGTGCCCTGACCGCCGCGACCGGAATTGACGCGATCGTCCATGCGATCGAGGCGTTCACCTCGGCCAAGGCCAAGAATCCGCTGTCGGACATGTATGCGCGCGAGGCGCTCGCCTTGCTGTCGGCCAATTTGCTCACGGCGTGCGACGCGCCGGGCGATCTTGCTGCGCGCTCGGCGATGCTGCTCGGCGCGCACCTCGCCGGACTGGCGTTCGCCAATGCCCCGGTCGCGGGTGTGCATGCGCTGGCTTACCCGCTCGGCGGGCTCCATCATCTGCCCCACGGCCTGTCGAACGCGCTGATGCTGCGCCATGTGCTGCAGCATAATGCCGCTGCCGCGCGCGACGATTATGCAAAGCTGGCGACGATCGTCGCGCCCGACTGCGCCGGGCAGGGCAGCCAGGCGCAATGCGCGATCTTGATCGACCGGCTCGACCGCTTGGTCATCGCCAGCGGACTCGCGCCGCGACTGCGCGATCATGGCATTGCCGAGCGCGACATCCCGACGCTGGCGCGCGAGGCGATGAAGCAGCAGCGGTTGCTGGTCAACAATCCGTGCCTGATCGACGAAGCCGACGCGCGGCGCCTGTACGAGGCCGCGTGGTGAGCCGCGACGCGCCGCGCGGGCGCGCTGCCTATCGCCACTTCGCCACGATCACCTTGCGCTGGGCCGACAATGACGCTTATGGGCACGTCAACAACACGGTCTATTATGCGTGGTTCGACAGCGCGGTGAATGCGTGGCTGGTCGGGCACGGGCTGCTCGATATCGCCGCGGGCGACCCGATCGGCCTCGTGGTTGAAACCGGCTGTCGTTTTTTCGCGCCGCTGGCGTTTCCGGGCGAGGTCGAGGTCGGGATCGCGATCGAGCGAATCGGGACGTCGAGCGTGACCTATCGGCTCGGCGTGTTCGCGGCGGGCGCGGACGATCCCGCCGCCGAGGGCCATTTCAGCCACGTCTACGTCGATCGCGCGCAGCGCCGCCCGGTGCCGTTGCCCGATGCCTGGCGCGAGACGCTGAGCGCGCTAGAGTAAGCGTTCCCTGGCGGCGGCATATTCGCGCGCCAGCCGGTCGACCAGATCGGCGGTCGGGACGACCCGATCGATCACGCCAATGCCCTGGCCCGAGCCCCAGATATCGCGCCACGCTTTGGCGCCGCTCGACGATTCGAAGTTCATCGCATCGGGACCGGGGGCATCGAGCTTGTCCGGATCGAGCCCCGCAGCGACGATCGAGCCGCGCAGATAATTGCCGGCGATCCCGGTGAACAAAGACGAATTGATGATGTCACCCGCGCCGCCTTCGACGATGCCCTGCTTATAGTCGGCCGATGCGCGCGCTTCCGTCGTGGCGATGAAGGGCGACCCGATATAAGCGAAATAGGCGCCCATCGCCTGCGCGGCGAGCACCGCGCCACCGTTGGCGATCGCTCCCGACAGCGCGAGCGGCCCGTCGAACCACATGCGGATTTCCTGGACCAGCGCGAATGGCGACCATTTGCCGGCGTGGCCCCCGGCGCCGGCGGCGACCCCGAAAAGCCCCTCGGCGCCTTTTTAGATAGCCATGCGGGGATAGCGGTGCTCGATGTTGTACTGGAGGCTGATACCCCCCCCCCCG
>JAJAYY010000146.1 GCA_026785965.1 Sphingomonas bacterium | reverse complement strand
GCCCGCGCCAATCCGCGGCTCGGCACGCCGATCATCGAATCGACCGGCACCGGGGCGGGTTTCAAGCTATTCTGTTCTGGCGTTGGTGAGCGTTTTCCTGACATCTCGAACGCCTCGCGGCGGATGAAGGCCAAGGAAGCCGCCGCTTGCGCCGCCAATGGCGTCAAGGAAGTCACCGAAATCCAGATCGGTCTCGATGGCGTCGTGGTTGCCACTGCTCGCAGCACGTCATTCTCGGGGATCAGCCAGCGCGACCTTTATCTCGCGCTCGCCAAGACCCCGTTCGGCAAGCCCAACAAGGCCAAGACATGGAAGGACGTCAACGGCAAGCTGCCGGCGCTTCCGATCCGCGTCTATGGCCCGCCGTCGACCTCGGGTACGCGCGACGCGCTTGGCGAATTGCTGATGACCCCGCCGTGCGAAGCCAATCCGTCGATGGCCTCGCTCAAGAAGAGCGATGAAGCCAAGTTAAAGGCGATCTGCACCGCGGTGCGCACCGACGGCGCCTATATCGAAGCCGGCGAGAATGATAATTTGATCGTCCAGAAGCTCGCTGCCAATCCCGGTACGCTGGGCATCTTCGGCTACAGCTTCCTTGAAGAAAACACCGCGAAGGTTAAGGGCGTCTCGATCAACGGGGTCCAGCCGACCTATGCGACGATCTCGTCGTTCAAATACCCTGGCGCGCGTCCGCTCTACATTTATGTCAAGAATGCGCACGTCCGCGCGATCCCGGCAATCCGCGCCTTCGTTGCAGAGATCACCAAGGAAAGCGCGATCGGCCCCCGGGGCTATATGCTCGCCGGCGGACTGGTTGCCGCGCCGAACGGGGTTCGGGCCCGCGCCCAGCAGGCTGCGCGCACGCTCTCGCCGGTCAAGTTCGCCGATCTCAAGTAACGCTGTTCACTCACTTAACGATGGTGCGCGCCGTGCCGATTGCGGCCGGCGCGTACCTTTCCTCACCGGGGAGGTGAGGAGTTTCGGGGCAAAGGATAACTGACATGACACGCACGCTTCTGGTCCGCGCACTGTTCGCCGGCACCGCCATGATGATGTCGACCGCCGCGTTCGCGCAGCAGGAAGAACCGCAGCCTGATCCGTCGGACGCGACTGCCGATGCGGCGATTGCCGCTGCCGCTGACGTCGACGACGCCCAGGCCAAGATCGAATTGCTCCAGGCGCAGGTCGAAGCGCTCCAGGAATCGCTCGTCCAGGTCCAGGCGTCGATCGTCAAGACCACGCCGACATGGAAGGGCGCGCCCTTGTACGAGGACAAGGATGCCGGCTGGTCGTTCAAGCCGCGTGGCCGCATCCAATATGATGTCGGCTATGTCTCGAACCCCAACGATATGATCGTCACGCGCAACCTTGGCTTCAACACCCGCGCGCGCCGCATCCGGCTTGGCGCGGAAGGCACCATTCCGGGCGGCCTCGGCTACAAGTTCGAAATGGATTATGCCAATGGCGCGGTCGGTTTTGGCGATGTCGTGCTGACCTACACGCCGAAGAACACGCCGTTCAACCTCACCATCGGCAATCAGGAAACGCTCAACGGGCTCGAGCAGATTTCAAGCTCGCGCTTCTCCAGCTTCGTCGAGCGCGCAGCGTTCGACGACGCGTTCATCAACACCCGCCGCATCGGCCTTAACGTCGGCTATGCCAACAAGGCCGGCAACCTGCGCCTCAATGCCGGACTGTTTGCCGCCCACTCGATCGACTCGCAGCTCGACAATGACGGCTGGATCGGCGCGACGCGCGCGGTCTATTCGCCGCTCATGGGCAGCAATCAGATGCACTTCGGCATCAACTATCAGCACCGCAAGTTCCAATCGAACAACGGTGCCACTGTCGCTGCGTCTTCGGGCCAACCGTCGATCAATCAGCTGGCTCGCTATCGCGCCCGGCCGTTCACCCAGCTGACCGATCAGCGCTTCGTCGATACCGGCAATTTCGCTGCCAGGAGCGACGACATAATCGGCCTCGAAGCCGCCGGCATCTTCAAGTCGCTGCACATCGCCGCCGAAGGTCAGTATCTCAAGGCCAACGGTTACGACAAGTTCGACAAGATCACGGTCGATCCGGGCGATCCGACCGATGTGCTCGATTTCTTCCCGGCAGCGTCGCAATATGTCGCCAATGGCAATCCCAGTTTCTGGGGCGGCTACGTTGAGGCGGGCTATTTCCTGACTGGTGAAACACGCGGCTACAAGGCCGGCGCATGGGATCGCACCAAGGTGCTCAAGCCGTTCAGCAAGGGTGGCAGCGGCGCCTTCCAGATCATCGGCCGGGTCGATTATCTCGATCTCGACAGCAGCAAGCTGCGTGGTGGCTGCACCAACAACTTCGTCACCGGCGCCGCATGCACCACTGCCGCGTCCCAGGCCGGCAAGGGTGGCAAGCAGCTTGGCTTGCTCGGCGGCCTGACCTGGATCCCCGAAGATTATATGAGGATCTTGCTCAATTACTCGCATGCCAAGATCACCGGCGGCCCGCTTGCGGCGACGGTCAAGCCGACCTCGACCGATCCGATCAACAAGCGGAAATATGGCAACGACACCGTTCAGGCCCGCTTCCAGGTCGACTTCTAAATTGCGTTTGTAGGCGTACGGAAAGGCCTCTTTGCTTCGGCACAGGGGCTTTTCTTTGATTTATTAGAGCAAAGGATATAAAATATCATTTGCGTTTGCCGGCGAACTGGCCAAGCTGCCCGCAGCGATATTGGAGGGTGTGATGCGTTACGTTGCGGGGTTGCTGTTGATGGCGTCGGTTCCGGCTTTGGCGCAGGCGGTCGATGACGGCGCCGCCTCGGCCGGGCGCAACCAGCAGGGCGAGGTCGCGGTGACGATCTACAACAACAATCTCGCTTTGGTGCAGGATCGCCGCAGCATCGCGCTTCCCGCCGGCCGCTCGCGCCAGGAATTTCCGGACGTCTCGGCCCAGATCCGCCCCGAAACGGTGTCGCTTAGCGGCACCGGCATTGGCGTGGTCGAACAGAATTTCGATTTCGACCTGCTGTCGCCCTCCGCGCTGATGGAGAAAGCCGTTGGCGAGACCATCACGCTGGTTCGCACCAATCCCGCGACCGGCTCCGAAACCCGCGAGCGCGCGCGCGTACTTAGTGCCAACAATGGCGTCGTGCTCCAGATCGGCAATCGCATTGAGGTGCTGCGCGATGATGGCATCCCGGCGCGGGTGATCTTCGACAAGGTGCCCGAAAACTTGCGCGCCCGCCCGACGCTCTCGGTCACGCTCGAGGCGGCCCGCGGCGGTCGCCAGCCGGTGACCTTGACCTATCTCACCCCCGGGCTCGGCTGGTCGGCCGACTATGTCGCTTTGTTCGACGAAACCGCCGGCAAGATGGACGTCCAGGGTTGGATCACGCTCACCAACAATAGCGGCACGCCTTACCTCAACGCCAACACCTTGCTCGTCGCGGGCGCGGTCAACCAGACCGGGCAGCAGCGCTACAATCGCTATGCGCCGCCGTCGTCGGGCACGATCCGTGATCCCGGGACCGAGACGGCGGGCCGCGAACGGCTCGGCGACTTCTATTTATACCCGCTGCCCGAGCGCACCACGATCGCCAACGCCCAGACCAAGCAGGTCAGCTTTCTCGACGTTCCGGGCAGCCCAGCGCAGCGAGCCTATGAATTTCGCAACGGCTGGCTCGGCACGCTTGATCAGCCCGCCAGCGTCAATTCGGTGCTGCGCTTCTCTTCGTCGCGCAACGGCGGGCTCGGCGATGCGCTCCCCGCCGGTACCGTGCGCGTCTATCAGCGCGACGCGCGCGGCGCTCCGCAGTTCGTCGGCGAAAGCGCGATCGGCCACACCCCGATGGGGTCTGAGCTCGGGCTCGTCACCGGCCAGGCGTTCGACATCAAGGTCCAGCCGACGGTCGAGAAACGCGAGCGACTATCGAGCGACGGCAGCCGCTGGCGCACCGCGATGCGTTACCGGCTGACCAACGCCAGCCCGCGCGCCGTGACCGTGGCGCTGGTTCAGTCGGGGTTGTGGGGCGACACCAGGATTGTCGATGAAAGCCTCAAGAGCGAACGTCGCTCAGCCGACGAGGCCGAATGGCGCGTCGCGGTCCCGGCCAATGGCGAGGCGAGCGTCACCGCGACCTTCGACACTCGTTACTAAGGCGCGCGCGATGCGCTGGCCGCACTTATTGGTGGTCCTACTGGTGCCGGCGGTGGCATCGGCCCAGCCGATCACCTCCTCGCCGCGCCCCGATGCGGTGGCGGTGACGATCTACCGCGATCCCAACCGCGGTCCGGCCGACGCCTTCAACCTGCGCTGGCTCAATGGCTATGCGCTGATCAGCGAGACCCGCCAAGTTCACCTTCCCGTCGGCGAATCCGTGCTTCGCTTCGAAGGTGTCGCCGGGGGCATTATCCCGCAAAGCGCGATCATCACCGGGCTTGCCGATGGCGTGGTCGAACGCAATCGCGACGCGCTCCTGTTGTCACCGGGCAATCTGCTCGATCGTTCGCTTGGCCAGCGCGTCCACCTCCGCCGCACCAGCCGCGCGACCGGCGCGGTGGTCGAGCAGGACGCGCTGATCCGCACCGGCGCCGACGGCGCGGTGGTGCTCCAGACCCGCGACGGGATCGAGGCATTGCGTTGCTCTGGCCAGGCCGAAACCTTGTTGTTCGACGAGGTGCCGCCCGATCTCTCGGCCAAGCCGACGCTTTCGGTCCGGACCCGAAGCAGCGAAGCGATCGATGCGACCATAACGCTGTCCTACCTCGCCACCGGGTTCGACTGGCAGGCCAATTATGTCGCGACGCTGTCGCCCGCGGGCGACCGGCTTGACCTGTTCGCGTGGATGACGCTCGCCAATGGCGATGAAACCAGCTTCGCCGCCGCGCAGACCAACGCCGTCGCGGGCAAACTCAACCGCGAATACGCTCCGGTCCAGCCAGCCCAGTCGCGCCCGATCAATCTGATTTGCTGGCCGGCCGGAACGACCAGCGATGGCGCTGCCAGATTGACCTATCCCGGTGCGCCGCCACCGCCGCCACCGGCACCGTCACCCGCCGCGATGGCCGAGGCGAGCGACATCGTCGTCACCGGCGCGCGCGTTGCGATGAAGGCGCAGCTTGAGGCGCTTGGCGACGTCAAGTTGTACCGCATTCCCGAACTGGTCACCGTCGCGGCCAACTCGCAGAAACAGGTCGCGATGATCGCCCAGCCCGCGGTCAAGGTGGCATTAGTCTATCGCCAGGCAATGCCTGTCGGCGGCGATTTTGAAGCGTCCGCGACCCGCACCCTGGTCAGCCGCAATCGCACGGCCGACGGGCTTGGACTCCCGCTTCCTGCCGGGGGGCTGGTCCTGTTCGCCGATCGCGACGGGCGCCCGATCCTGATTGGCGAGGGCTTTGTCGCCGACGGCGCAGTCGGCGAGGATGTCGAGATAGCGGTCGGCGAGGCGCCCGGCGTCCGCGCTGTCCAGCGCCGCCTCGACGACAATCGCGCCGAGCTGGTGGTGACCAACGATGGCCCCGCGCCGATTCGCTATGAGGCCGAGTTCATGACCGATGGGGCCAAACTCAAGGCCGACGCGCGGCTTGGCGCGCGCCACGGCCGACCGTTATGGGCGGTCACGGTCCCTGCCAATGGCAGCGCGACCTTGCGCTATCGCATCCCGCTCTAAACGGCCTCGACCGGCCGCGGCCGCGCTTGATCGTCGATCGCGACGAACGTGAACAAGCCCTCGGTGACCTTGATGTCGACCGTGCCGCGGTCGCGGCTGGCGATGACCTCGATCCTGATCTGCATCGACGTTCGCCCGACCCGCTCGACACTGGCGTAGACCGAAATCAGGTCGCGCAGGTGAATCGGGGCGAGGAATTCCATCCGGTCGATCGCCACCGTCGCGACCGGGCCATTGGCGCGGCGCGAGGCGACGATGCCGGCAGCGATGTCCATCTGGCTCAGCACCCAGCCGCCGAAGATATGGCCGTTGGCATTGATGTCGGACGGGCCGGGGACAACGCGCAAAATCGCGCCGCGGTGGGGTTCGGTCATGTCGGGTCTTTCTGATCGGGTTCGTGCGGAGGGCGGTGCGCGTCGGCGTCGTGGCCATGGCGGTTGCTGAGAAACATCAACGTCATCAGCCCGGTTCCAAGCAGCATCGTCAGCAGGATCCCGACTCCGGTCGCGATCAGCATGTGGAGGTGCAGCTCGGTCTCGCCGCGCGACACGATCACCATCGCCAGCACCGCGATCACGGCCGAAAACAGCGCCGCGATGCGCATGATTCGACGGAAGCTGTGCTTGATCGACGGCGGTTGTGCGGGGTCGGGCAGGGGCATGACCTTCCCTTTGACGGTGGATCGTGACACCTTCAACCGATTCAGACGCGCAGGAGGCGAGCATGACGATCGCGGCGATTCTCTCGACCAAGGGTGACGACGTCGCCACCCTTCCCGCCGGAACGAGCGTGCGCGACGCAATCACGCTCCTCCACGAACACCGCATCGGCGCCGTCCCGGTGCTCGCCGGGAACGAGATCGTCGGCATCTTTTCCGAACGCGATCTGGTCGGCTGCCTGCGCGCGCATGGCGCCGCGGCGCTCGACTTAACCGTCGATCAGGCGATGAGCTCACCCGCAGTGACGGTCGATCGCTCCACCCCGATCCTCGCTGCGCTGGCGATCATGACCCAGCAGCGGATCCGCCATTTGCCCGTGGTAGAATCGGGAGAGATTCGCGGAATCGTCTCGATCGGCGACCTGGTGAAGCACCGGATCGAGCGGATCGAAGCCGAAGCCGAGGCGCTGAGGACCTACATCCAATCCGCCTGACGATATTGGAATCCCGGATTTCCGCGATTCTTGTCAAGTTCAGCCGTTACCGTCTCGAAAAAGTCAAAAAGCCGGTTGACGAAAAATGGGCATCCCCATATATGCCCTCTCACAGCAGCGGTGGCGGCCTTCTCGGACCGCCTCTGCTACGCGCCTCTCTTAGTCGGTCACACGACGCCCGGACCAAAAACCGGGGGAGGGAACGCGTCGGCTCTTTGACATTGTTGGTTAGATGAAGGGACATGTGGGCGGCGGCCTGGTCTCCTAGGGCCTCTGGGCTTAGGACGATC
>JAJAYY010000145.1 GCA_026785965.1 Sphingomonas bacterium | reverse complement strand
GAACACGACCTTGGGCTGGTCCTCGTGACCACGCTGACGAAGCAGCTTGAGAAATTCCATCCCGCTCATCACGGGCATGTTCCAATCGAGCAGCACCACGTCGGGCATGCTCACGATGCAGCGATCGAGCGCTTCTTTGCCGTCGCCAGCCTCTTCGACCTGGAAATCAAGGGTCTCGAGGATATGGCGGGCAACCTTGCGGATCACCTTGCTGTCATCGACGATTAGGCAGGTCTTCATGGGGCTTGATGCTTTCTAGCGATCGCTCTGCCAACGGCTTAGCGAAGAAGGGTAACCAAGGGCTTAAGCTACGGCGCGATCCGACGGTGGGCCGGCGATCAGCGCGTCGATGTCGATCAGCAGCAGCGGGCCCTCTTCGGTTTCGATCATGCCGAGCCCAACACGTTCCCAACCGACGCCCATCGCGGCGCGCACCGGGACCGGGTCGGACAGCGCCTCGACGACGTCCTCGACCGCATCCACGGTGAGCGCGTAATGATGCCCGTCAATCTCGACCACGGCGGCTTCGCGCAGGCCCGTGAGGTCGGTGGTGGCAAGCTCAAGACTGCGCTGGCAATCGATCACGGTCAGCACCCGGCTGCGCAGAGCGGACAGGCCGGCGACGTGCGCCGGAGCGCGCGGCACCGGGCTGAGCGCCTCAAGCTCGACCACGCTTTCGACCTTGGCGGCGGGGAATGCGACCCGGCTTCCGGCGATCGAGACAATCAACAGCAGTTCGTTCATCGACCCCTCCCCGCGCCCGCTGACTTGAGCGCCAGCATCAACCCGGCGCGATCATAACGGTATATCTTGTCATTGCCGTCGGCCGCGTCGGGATCGGTCGCGAGCGTCAGCACTCGCGCCTCGCCCGTCTTGGCCGATGTTTTGCCCTCCGACTGGATCACCAGGTCCGGGAGCAAATCGTCGCCATCGCCGATCACGATGTAGCCCGCGGCTTCGACGATCGGGCGCAGCATATTCTGCATCCACGCGTCGTCCGATGGCAGGCGGCACACCAGCGGCACGGCGGGACGCGCGGCGGCGCCGAGATATTCGGCGAACAGCCAGTGCGCGTCGAGCAATTCGGCGGGCTCGCCACCGATCAACGTCACCCCCGACACCTGGCCGGGGACGCTGGCCGGAATGACGTCATGGTCGATCGACATCAGGTCGATCACTTCGGAGAAAGCGAAACCGATTTCCTGATGGCCGTCGTTGAGCCGGAACAGGCGAACCTTGCCTTTGAACACGGCGTCGGGCGCGACCCCAGCGAGCGGCAATATTGCTTCGCCCAATTGGACTCGAAGCTGGCCCGCACCGTGGCGGATCGCCTCGGCCGGGACTTCTTCGATGCGGTCGACGATGCCGAGGCGGATCGCGCGGCGGGCGCCATCGAGACCGCGGAACAGCAGCACCGGGACATCGGTCGACACGGCCACAACCGGGGCTTCGACGACGCGGCTGCCGCGCTCCTGCAGATCGAGGTGGATGCCGCCGACTTCGGCCAGTCCCGCAGGGTCGAACAACAGGATCGGGCTGCCGTCGTCGGCGAGCGTAGTCCCGGCGTAGAGCCCGGTCGCCATCACGGCCGGCGCGGCGGGCTTGACCACTAGTTCCTCATGATCGTGGATGCGATCGACCGCGAGCGCGAAGAGGTCGCCGCCGGCGGGCTTGAGCACGACCAGGGTGCGCTCGGTGTCGCTCATCGTGCTTTCGAGACCGAGCACGTCGGCGAGGCTGATTTCGGGAACGCGGCGGCCGCGGATCGTTGCGATTCCGGCACCGCCGATCCGCTCAAGGGTGACGCTCGAGCCGTTGGCGCGGACGATTTCTTCGATTGCCGCGCGCGGAATGGCGAAATGTTGGCTACCGATCGACACCGTCAGCGCGGGGATGATCGTCAGCGTCAACGGCACACGGAGCGTCATGCGGGTGCCGCGTCCGACGGTCGAATCGACCTCGACGATGCCGCCGATGCGCTCGACGTTCGAGCGCACGACATCCATCCCGACACCGCGGCCGGAGATTGCGGTGACCGTCTTGGCAGTCGACAGGCCGGCCTCGAAGATCAAGGCAAGCTGTTCACGCGGAGTCAGCGCGGCGGCCTCGTCCTTGGTCATCACGCCGCTGCTGACGGCTTTTTCGACCAGCTTGGCGCCGTCGATGCCTTTGCCGTCATCGACAATGTCGATCAGAATCTGATTGCCCGACTGGCGCGCCGAGACCGCCAAGATGCCGATCTCGCGCTTGCCCGCTTTCAAGCGTGCGGCCGGGGATTCGATGCCGTGATCGACCGCGTTGCGGATGATGTGGGTCAGGGGATCGCGGATCATTTCGATCATCTCGCGATCGAGCTCGACGTCGCCGCCCTCGATATCGACCAGCACTTGCTTGCCCAATTCGCCCGACAGATCGCGGACCATCCGCGGCAAAGCGACGAACAGATTTTCGATCCGCTGCATGCGAGTGCGGGTGATCGCGTCGCGCATTTCGGCGATGATCCCGCTCAAGCGCTCGAAGGCGCCGTCGACGGTGACATCACCGGCGCTCTCGCGCAGGCGGCGGGCAAGCTCGTTGCGCGCCAGCACCATGTCCGACACACCCGACATCACCCGGTCGAGCAATTCGACCGAGAGGCGGAGCGTGCGCGGCGCGGCGCTCATTCCCTTGGCGCCATGGTCGGCGGAGGTCATTGAAGGGACGGGAGCGACAAGCTCGGCGCCGGGCGCAAGCGAATCGATCAGCGACTGGTCGTCGCCGACCGGAAACTCCTCCCCGGCGTCGATCGCAGCAATCATCTCGCCGATCCGGTCGATCACGCCAAGCACCGCGCTGACCAGGCCATGATCGGGCGTGCGACGCCCAGCGCGGCAGTCGGCCAGTGCGTCTTCGGCGGCATGGCTGAGCGCTTCGAGACGCGGAAAATCGAAGAAGCCGCAATTGCCTTTGACGGTGTGGACAAAGCGGAAAATATTATCGAGCCGGGCGCGGTCGTCGGGGCTTGCTTCCCAGGCGACGATTTCGCCGCCCAACGCTTCGAGCATTTCCCGGCACTCGGCCACGAAATCGGCAATAAGGTCGTCCATTGGTGTCAGGGCCCCGCGATTGTGCTGGCCCCTCTATGCCGCCAAGGAGTTAACGCCGCGTTATCCCTGAGTGTCAGGCAGCGAGTGGCAACGTGACGCCGATCAGCAACACCTCGTCGGCGATGTCGCTCAGCTTGATCGTCCCGCCCGCCTCGGCGGTGAGCCCGTGGGCGAGCCACGCCCCGGCGGCGCGCGGCTCGACCGCGCCATTGCTCGCGCCTTTGGCAATCGTCTCGCGCAGGACCGGATCGACCAGCACGCGCGGGCCCTCAGCGCGGATCACCATCTCGATCGTGGTCTCGCTGCGCTCGGCACCGACGTCGAGCCGCCCGCCGCGGACCAAGGCGTCACCGGCAATCATCGCCAAGTTGAGCAAGACCTTGACCGCGCCCTTGGGAAGTTGGTCCCCGGCGACGATCCAGCCCAGTTCGATGCGTTTTTCGGGCCCGTACAGTCCCTCAAGCGCGCCGCGCGCCTCGCGGGTATCGATCTCGTCGCCGAAGCCGCCGCCGGCACCGAAGGCGAGGCGGAAGAATTTCAACTTGTTGGCGCTCGCCCGGGCACTCTCGGCGAGCAGCTCAAGGCACCGCTCGCGCATCTCGGGATCCTGCTCGTCGGCGAGCAATTCGATGCCGTTGTTGAGCGCTCCCACCGGCGACAGCAAATCATGGCACAGGCGGCTGCACAGCAAGCTCGCGAGTTCGATAGCATTCATAGCGGCGAGTGATGCGGCACGGATGGCGCCAAAGCAAGACTAAGGCGGGATTGAAAGCCTGCCCCGACGCGCCCACATCCTCAGCGATGGTCGGGGGGCAAACCATGTTCGAGATTGCGCTCGACCCGATCCACGCCGGGTGGCGGCTCGACCGTGCGCTCGCGGCATGCCTGCCGACGCTGTCGCGCGAACGGTTGAAGGTGCTGACCAAATCGGGTGCGCTGCGCAGCGCCGACGGCGCGGCGGTCCGCGACCCGGCGATCAAGGTCAAGGGCAATGAGCGCTTCACCCTCGCCGTGCCTGCGCCCGAGCCGGCGCACAACGAACCCCAGGAGATCGCGCTCGGGATCGTCTATGAGGACGAGCATCTGCTGGTCGTCGACAAGCCCGCCGGGCTGGTCGTTCATCCCGCCGCGGGCAACCGCGACGGGACGATGGTCAATGCCCTGCTTCACCATTGCGGCGGCAGCTTGAGCGGGATCGGCGGGGTGGCGCGGCCCGGAATCGTCCACCGCATCGACAAGGACAGCTCAGGACTGCTGGTGGTCGCCAAGCATGACCTTGCCCACGAAGGGCTGGCGCGGCAGTTCGCCGACCACAGCATCGAGCGCCGCTACCTCGCGATCGTGTCCGACGTGCCGCGGTTGATGGGAGGAAGTGTCGACGCCCCCCTCGCCCGCTCGCCCCACGACCGCAAGAAGATCGCGATCGTCGCCGAAGGGCGCGGCAAGCGCGCGGTAACACACTGGAAACGATTGACCCCGCTAAGGGGCGCAGCTTTAGTCGAATGCCGGCTCGAAACCGGACGCACCCACCAGGTCCGAGTTCATTTGGCCTCGATCGGCCATCCGTTGGTCGGCGACCCGGTTTATGGCCGCACCCGCCCGGAGCAGCGCGTGCTGCTCAAGGAGCTTGGCTTCCATCGCCAGGCGCTTCACGCGGCGCACCTTGGGTTCATCCATCCGGTGACAAAGCGTCGTTTGTCGTTTGATAGTGCCCTTCCGTCGGACATGCAGGAACTGTTCAGCGCGCTTGGTGTATAGGATTTGAGCGGTTAGGAGCGGGACGCGACCCGATCCGGCCAGGGAGTGAATAAGACTATGGCGAAAGCGACCAAAAAATTGGTCTCGATCCCCGCTTCGGGTGGCGAAGCGGGTCTCAACCGCTATCTCAGCGAGATCAAGAAATTCCCGATCCTCGCTCCGGAAGAAGAATATATGCTGGCCAAGGCCTGGCGCGAGCATGGCGACACCGACGCCGCGGCGCGGCTGGTCAATTCGCACCTGCGCCTCGTCGCCAAGATCGCGATGGGGTATCGCGGCTATGGCCTGCCGGTCAGCGAGCTGATTTCCGAGGGCAACATCGGGCTGATGCAGGGCGTCAAGAAATTCGAGCCCGAACGCGGTTTTCGCCTCGCGACCTACGCGATGTGGTGGATTCGCGCCTCGATCCAGGAATTCATCCTGCGCTCGTGGAGCCTCGTCAAAATGGGCACCACCGCGGCGCAGAAGAAGTTGTTCTTCAACCTGCGGCGGATGAAGAATCAGATGGATGCGTTCGAAGAAGGCGATCTCAAGCCCGCCGACGTGACTAAGATCGCCACCGACCTTGGCGTCACCGAGGCCGAAGTCGTGTCGATGAACCGCCGCATGGGCATGGGTGGCGACACCTCGCTCAACGCGCCGTTGCGCGACACCGACGGTGAAGGCCAGTGGCAGGACTTCCTGGTCGACAATGGCCCGTTGCAAGACGAAATCATTGCCGACGACGAGGAACGCCGCGTGCGCCACGACTTGCTGGTCGAGGCACTCGACAAGCTCAATGACCGCGAAAAGCATATTCTGACCGAGCGGCGGCTGACCGACGATCCCAAGACACTTGAGGATCTGAGCCAGGTTTATGGCGTCAGCCGCGAGCGGATTCGCCAGATCGAGGTGCGCGCATTCGAGAAGTTGCAGGCCGCGCTGATCCGGCTGGCGGGCGAGCAAAGGCTGCTTCCGGCGGCATAAGCGAACCGATTGACGCTGATCAGGCACGGACCAACCGTGCGGGCGCCTCTTGCATTTCGAGGCTGCGAGTCCGACGCTCGCGATTGCACAGCGCTCAGCCGCTCGGTGCGACTCGGCGCCCCCGCCATCCCGGAGGAAGGAGAGTCGCATGCCCAACGACCCAAGCGGAGTATCCAACGGCACTCGAGTGATCGCGCTGGTCGGACCGGCTGGCGCGGGAAAGACCGATCTGGCCGAAGCGATGCTGTTCGCGAGCGGCACGATCCAGCGGCAGGGTTCGACCGGGCAAGGCAGCAGCGTCGGCGATTCGAGCGCCGAAGCGCGCGCCCGCGGCGGGTCGACCGAATTGAACCTGATGCATTTCACTTATCTGGGCGAGAAGTTTGCGATCATCGACGCCCCCGGATCGATCGGCTTCGCCGCTGACGCAGCGCGCGCGATCGCGGTCGCCGACCTCGCGATCGTCGTCGTCGACCCTGATCCGGCGCGCGCCGCGCTTGCCGCGCCGGCGCTACGCATGCTCGACGAGCAAGGCATCCCCCACCTCATTTTCGTCAACCGCATCGACCAGGCGCATGGCTCGATCCGCGACTTGCTCGGGGCGTTGCAGCCATTGAGCGTGTCGCCGCTGATCGCGCGCCAGATACCGATCCGCGCCAAGGACGGCGGGGGCGACAAGGTCACCGGCTTCGTCGATCTTGCGCTCGAACGGGCCTATCAATATGCCCCGAGCGGGCCATCCGAGCCGATGCCGATCCCCGCCGACCTCGCCGAGCGCGAGGCGAGCGAGCGCACGCACTTGCTCGAGCAACTCGCCGATCATGACGATACCTTGCTCGAACAACTGCTGATGGATGAGGCGCCCGCGCCGGGAACGATCTTCGCCGATTTGAAGCGCGAGACGAGCGACAATCTGGGCGTCTCGGTGCTGTTCGGATCGGCCACTCACGGCTGGGGCGTGCGGCGCTTGTTGAAGGCGCTGCGCCATGAGGCGCCGGGCGCCGAGGCAACGCGCCGCCGACTTGGGGTCGAGGCACCCGCGCTATACGCGTTCAAGGTCTCGCATGGCGGCACGGTCGGGCGGCTGGTGCTCGGCCGCGTGCTCGGCGGCGGGCTGAGCGAGGGCGCCGAATTGCGCAGCAGCGAAGGCCAGTCGACCCGGCTCGGGACGATGTTCGCGGTCCAGGGCGACAAGACCGCCAAGCTGGCCAAGGTCGATGACGGCGCGCTGGTCGCGGTGGCCAAGCTTGATTCAGTCAAAAGCGGGCACTGGCTGTCGAGCGGAGCGATCCCGCCGCCGGTCGAGGCGAATTTGCCACCGCGCAACGCGACGCTGGCGATCGAGCCCGCAGACCGCAAGGATGACGTCAAGCTGTCGGGCGCGCTGGCGCGGGTAATCGAAGAGGATCCGAGCCTCGCGCTTGAGCAGGACAAACTGACCCACGAGCTGCGCATCAAGGGTGTCAACGACGAGCATGTCCGCGCCACGCTGGCGCGGATCAAGCGCCGCTATGGAGTCGAGGTGACCCACCGCGCGCCGTCGATCGGCTATCGCGAATCGATCCGCCGCCCGGTCACCCAGCGCGGCCGCCACAAGAAGCAGTCGGGCGGGCACGGCCAATTCGGTGACGTGGTAATCGAGCTCACCCCGCTTGGGCGAGGCGAAGGCTTTCGCTTCACCGACAAGATTTCGGGCGGCGCGGTGCCGCGGCAATATATCTCCGCAGTCGAACATGGCGTGCGCGATGCGATGGCCACGGGGCCGCTCGGCTTCCCGGTGGTCGATGTCGCGGTGACGCTGACCGACGGCAGCTATCACAGCGTCGATTCGTCCGAACTCGCGTTCCGCACCGCGGGACGGATCGCGATGCACGACGCGCTCGCCGCCGCCGCGCCGCATTTGCTCGAGCCGGTCCAGCGAGTGACCCTGACCTGCCCCGCCAACGCCACCAGTCGCGCGACTTCGGCCACCGCCGGACGGCGCGGGCAGATGCTGGGGATGGCGCCGCGCGACGGCTGGACCGGGTGGGACCGGATCGACGCGCTGATCCCTGAGAGCGAGCTCGACGGGCTCGAGGCCGAACTGCGCTCCCTGAGCCAGGGGTTGGCGAGCTATGAAGCGAGCTTCGATCATCTCGCCGAATGCAGCGGAAGCCAGGCCGAAAAGGTCGCCAAGTCGCGCGAAAGCGAGCACGCCTAGGACAAGTCAGCGACCGTCAGCCTGGGTTGCCAGTCGCCGAGGCCGTTGCGGCGGGCGAAGTCGTTCGGCACCGGCTTGCCGGCGTTGATCCCGTTGCTGACAAACACCGCGTCGAGCCCGTAGCGTGCCGCGCCGAGCATGTCGGTGACCAGTCCGTCGCCGATTGCCAGCACTGCCGAGCGCGGCGGATTGCCCGCGAGCTTGAGCGCGTGATCGTAAATCGGCGCGTGGGGCTTGCCGTACCAGCACACGCGTCCACCGAGCGTTTCGTAAAGATCGGCGAGCGCCCCGGCGCACGGCTCGCGGCGACCATGATGGATCACGACCCGGTCGGGGTTGAGACAGTGCAGCAGAACGTCGGCCCCGGCGAGGTTTCCAAGCAATACGCGATAGTCGGCGGGGTCGTCGCGCGCTTCGTCGAGGCCGGTGCAGGCTAGCTCGGTGAACCTCGCGTTGATGATGGTCACGCCGTGGGCGACGAGGTCAGCGCGGTCGTCGCGCGTGCCGAGAAAGCCGATTCCGCGCGGCGGCGAGGTCAGCGCGGCTATCCCCGCCTCGCCGCTGCTGGTGATGGCATCATAAGCCGAGCGCGGCAGGCCGAGCGCGTCGAGCCATTGCTGCACCGTGCTCGCAGGGCGCGGGGCGTTGGTGACGAGGATGATCGTCTTGCCGTCGCGTTTCCAACCGGCCAACCGCCCAGCTGCGCCGGGGAGCAACTGCCCACCGTCGTGGATAACCCCCCAAATGTCGCACAGGATCGTCGAATAGCGCCCGACCAGCGCGTCGAGCGACGGCATCAAATCGGTTGCGGCGGGACCACCGGGACTGCGTCGGCGCGCTCACCCTGATGCGGCTCGCCGCGCGAGATGACCACCGCCGCGGTGAGATCGCCGGTGACGTTGAGGGTCGTGCGGCACATGTCGAGGAAGCGGTCGACGCCGAGCACCAGCCCGATGCCTTCGGGCGGCACCCCGATCATGCCGAGGATCAGCGCGACCACCGGCAGCGAACCGGCGGGTACTCCGGCGGTGCCGATCCCGCCAAGTATGCAGATGAACAGCACCGTCGCCTGCTGCGCGAGGTTCAGCTCGACCCCGAAGAACTGGGCCAGGAACAGCACAGTGACGCCTTCGAAGATGGCAGTGCCATTCTGGTTGGCGGTGGCGCCGATGGTGAGCACGAAGCGCGCGACTCGCGGCGGCAAATGGAGGTTGTTCTCGGCAACCCTGAGCGCGGTTGGCAAGGTGGCGTTCGACGACGCGGTCGAGAAGGCCATGACCATCGCTTCTTGCGATTGGCGGAAGAACCACAAAGGCGACACGCCGCCGGCGAATTTGAGCAGCAGCGGATAGACGATGAACATGTGCGTACCGAGCGCCAGCAGCACGACTGCGACATAAGCGCCAAGGTGGAGCAGCAATTCCCACCCGAACACCGCGGCGAGATTGAACATGAAGCAAGCGATGGCGATCGGCGCGAAGCGAATGATCAGCGAGATAAGCCGCATCGAGACGTGAAAAATGCCCTCGATCGCGCCCTGCAGCGTGTTGGCCGACTTGGTCGGCGTGATCAGCAGGCCGATGCCGAAGATCAGGGCGAACACCATCACCGCAAGGATGTCATTGTCGGCGGCAGCGGCGACGACGTTGTTGGGGATGATCGCGAGCACGGCAGCGACGCCCTGTGGCTTGTCCGACTGGCCCGAGAGAATCGCGCCAGCGCCTTCGCGCGCGTCGGCCAGCAGCCGCTGGGCGAGTGCCGGATCGACCCCCGAACCGGGCTGGATCCAGTTGGTGAAGGCAAGCGCGAGCACGACCGCGATGCCCGACACAAAAACGGTGAAAACGAGCGTCCGCAACCCGACGCGTTTGAGCGCGCGGACGTCGCCCATTTCAGCGATGCCGACGACTAGCGCCGAAAACAGCAGCGGGATGACGAGCATGAACAGTAAGCGGAGGAAAATCTGACCGATGGGGCCGGTGACATAGGTCGTCACCGCCTTGACCCATTCGGCATCGTTCGATGTCGCATTGGCGATCAGACCGAGGGTTAGACCGACGATGAACCCGGCCAGCATTTGCCATTGGAGGCCAAAGCCGCTCGTCTTGTGCTCGGTCATGCCATCTCCCTGTCTGTCCCAGCCGGCATCGCGGCCCGTGCGCCCGCTTGTCAAGCGCGCCGGGATCAGGCGCAAGCATTAGTCATCAGGCGTAGGCATAGGGTCCGCCTGCCTCAAGCGCGCGCTGATACGCGAGGCGGGCGTGGATCCGCGCCAGCCAGGCGAGGATCGCGGGATAGCGCTGGTCGAGCCCGGCGCGGCTGCGCGCAGCTTCAAGCGGAAAGCTCATCATCACGTCGGCGGCGCTGAAGTCATCCCCGGCGAACCAGTCGCGCGTCGCCAACTCGGTTTCAAGCCAGGCGAGGTGCTCGGCAAACATCGCCAGCAACGGCTTGCGCGCCGGACGGCCAAGCAGTCCGAGACGGCGGATCACCAGCAGCGACAGCAGCGGCGGCATCAGCGAACCCTCGGCATAATGGAGGAACATCGTCCACAATCGTTGCCCGTCTGCACCGGCGGGCGGGCCGAACTGTCCGGTCGTCGCCACCAGATGTTCAATTATCGCCCCGCTCTCGGCGAAGATCACGCCATTCTCCTCGAGCAGTGGCGATTTTCCGAGCGGATGGACCCGCTTCAACTCGGGCGGCGCGCGCATCGTTTTGGGATCGCGGGAATAGCGCTTGACCTCATACGGCAGGCCCATTTCCTCAAGCAGCCACAACAGGCGCTGCGACCGGCTGTTTTCGAGATGGTGGACAATCCGCATCGGTCAGTCTCCTTGAAGGACCGATCGCCTGTTGCACGCACCGCCGCGATAGGCCAGCAGCCGCGGATGATCGGCGACCATCATCCAGCGGCTCGAGGCGAACGCCCTGGGACGCGCGAAACCGTCGCGCTGCTTGCCGGATTGATGGCGCTAAACGCCTTCGCGATCGACGCGATGATCCCGGCGCTGCCCGCGATCGGGACCGAGCTTGGCGTTACCGACGACAATCGCCGCCAGTTGGTGGTGGTCACCTACATGCTCGGCTTCGGCGTCGGGCAATTGTTCTGGGGGCCGCTGGCCGACCGCTTCGGGCGCAAGCCGATCCTTGCCATCGGGGTCGCGCTCTACGCCGGCTTTGCCTTGCTGTGCGGGGTGGCGTCGAGCTTCGAATTGCTGATCGCCGGACGAATCGCGATGGGCGCTTCGGCGGCGGTAACTCGCGTGCTGGTCATCGCCATGGTCCGCGACCTGTTCGACGGCGAGGCGATGGCACGCGTGATGAGCCTGGTGTTCATGGTGTTCATGCTGGTCCCGGTGCTCGCGCCGAACATCGGCCAGGCGATCCTGCTGGTCGGGCCGTGGCGGGCGATCTTCTGGCTGCTTGCGGGCTATGGGGTGGCGATGTGGCTGTGGAGCTTCGCGCGGCTTCCCGAAACGCTCCACCCCGAATATCGCCGCCCGCTCGAAGCGCGCGCGATCGCGATTGCTGCGCGCGAGGCGGCGAGCGATCGGCTGTCGCTCGGCTACACGCTGGCGATGACTGCAATTTTTGGCGGGCTGACCGCATATATCGCTTCGATCCAGCAAATCGTGTTCGACACGTTCGAGGCGCTGTCGATGATCGGGTTAGTGTTCGCCGCGGTGGCGGCGCCGATGGCAGTGGCGAGCTATACCAATTCGCGAGTGGTCGGGCGCTATGGGTTGCGCCGCGTCGGCCATATTGGGCTGCTTGCGTTCGTCGCGATCGCCGCCTGCCATGCGGCACTGGCGCATGCCATCGCCGAACCGCTGTGGTTGTTTGCCGCCTTGATGGGGCTGACGATGATGGCCTTCGCTTTTACCACTTCCAATTTCGCGACTCTAGCGATGACCAACATGGCGGCGATCGCCGGGACGGCATCGTCCGTCCAGGGCGTTGCCGGGACGATCGGCGGGGCGTTGATCGGGCTGGTCATCGGCCAGTCGTTCGACGGCAGCCAGCGCCCGTTCCTGATCGGGCTCGCGCTGTGCGGGACGGTCGCGCTGGGATTTGTGCTCGCGACCGAAAGCGGGCGCTTGTTCGGCGCAATCGATTCGACCAACGCGTGAACGAAAAAGGGCGGCGCCGCGGCACCGCCCTTCCCTGTGCTGCCCGTCGGCAAAATCCTATTCGTCGCCCTCTTCGGGCCCGACCATCAACGCCTCGGCGACCTGCTCGGTCTTGCCGCGCACGGCATTTTCGATCTTGAGCGCCATGTCGGGATTTTCGGTCAGGAAGACCTTGGCATTCTCGCGGCCCTGACCGATGCGGGTCGAGTCATAGCTGAACCACGCGCCCGACTTGTCGACGATCCCGGCCTTGACGCCGAGATCGAGAATCTCGCCAACCTTGGACACGCCCTGACCGTACATGATGTCGAATTCGACCTGCTTGAACGGCGGCGCGACCTTATTCTTGACGACTTTGACGCGGGTCGTGTTGCCGACGATATCGTCGCGATCCTTGATCTGCCCGGTACGGCGGATGTCGAGCCGCACCGAGGCGTAGAATTTGAGCGCATTGCCCCCGGTGGTGGTCTCGGGATTGCCGTACATCACGCCGATCTTCATGCGTAGCTGGTTGATGAAGATGACGATGCACTTCGAGCGGCTGATCGAACCCGTGAGCTTGCGCAGCGACTGGCTCATCAGACGCGCCTGAAGGCCGACGTGGCTGTCGCCCATCTCGCCCTCAATCTCGGCGCGGGGGACCAGCGCGGCGACCGAATCGATCACCAGCACGTCGATCGCGTTGGAACGCACCAGCGTGTCGACAATCTCGAGCGCCTGCTCGCCGGTATCGGGCTGCGAGACGATCAATTCGTCGATGTCGACGCCCAGTTTCTTGGCATAGCCGGGATCGAGCGCATGCTCGGCGTCGACGAAGGCGGCGGTCCCGCCAGCCTTCTGCGCCTCGGCGATGACGTGCAGCGCAAGCGTCGTCTTGCCCGAGCTTTCGGGGCCGTAAATCTCGATCACCCGGCCGCGCGGCAAGCCACCAACGCCAAGCGCGATATCGAGTCCGAGGCTGCCGGTCGAAATGGTGTCGATCTCAATCTTCTCGCGGCTGCCGAGCCTCATCGCCGAGCCCTTGCCGAACGCGCGATCGATCTGCGCGAGCGCCGCTTCCAATGCCTTCTGCCGGTCCGTGCTCACGATTTCTCCACTTTTGTCGACGACTTTGAGCTGCGCTGCCATGACCTTCGTCCTCTCGTCAATCGGGAGGCCACGTGCCGCCCCGCGAGATCAGTCTGTATGCTATTTGTTCACGGAGAACAAGTAGGGAACGAAAATACTGTTCAAGGCTTGAGCGGGCGCGCCAGCGCGGCATCGATAATCGGCGACACACGATCGATCGTGTACGGCTTCTCGATCATCGGCGTGTCGGCAAATTCGGGTGGTGGAGGCTCAACGTGCCCGCCCGAGGCGAGCACAAACGGAATTCCGCGGACGCGCAGCGCGGTCGCCACCGGCCACACGCTTTCGCCCTTCAGATTGACGTCGAGGATCGCCAGGTCGAACTCGCCATCGGCGACGGTCGACAGCGCTTCGGAAACGGTCTCGCACGGGCCCGCAACGTCATGGCCGAGCGAGGCGATGAAATCCTCAAGCATCATGGCGATGAGCGGTTCGTCTTCGACGATCAAGATGCGGCGGGGCTGGTTCACAGCCATGTTGAATAGCAGCCGTTTCGGCTGAGGAAAGACCTATTTGCTTGTGGCGAGTACCCGACGTACGGCCTCGGCAAGTTCCTGCACGCTGAACGGCTTGGGCAGGAAGCCGACATTGTCGATGTCGATCGACTTGCGCAATTGCTCCTCGGCATAGCCCGACATGAACAGGATTGGCACATCGGGGTGCGCCTTGCGCGCCTCCCGCACCATCGTCGGCCCGTCCATCAGCGGCATCACCACATCGGAAATGACCAAGGCGATGTCGTCGCCATCAACCGCCAGCCGCTCAAGCGCCTCCTCGCCATTGTTGGCGGTCAGCACCTTGTAGCCGTGGCGGGTCAACGCGCGCTCGGCGACCGCACGGACCATCGCTTCATCTTCGACCAGCAGGATCGTGCCGGTGCCCCACAATTCATTGTCCTGCGGCTTGACCTTGGCGAGCTTGCGCGGGCGCGCTTCCTCGACCACGTGGTGGACCGGCAGGTAGATCACGAACTTGGTCCCCTCGCCGACCTTCGAATCGGCGAAGATGAAGCCGCCCGATTGCTTGACGATGCCATAGACCGTCGACAGGCCGAGCCCGGTGCCCTTGCCAACTTCTTTGGTGGTGAAGAACGGCTCGAACACCTTGCCGAGCACACCTGCGGCAATTCCGGTGCCGGTGTCGCTGATCGACAGTGCGGCATAATCGGCGATCGGCAGAATATCGCTGCCGAGGTCGGCGACCTGGTCGGCGCGCACCGGGTAAGTGTGAATGGTCAGCGTTCCCCCACCCTTTGACGCCATCGCATCGCGGGCATTGACCGACAGGTTGACGATCACCTGTTCGAGCTGGCCCGGGTCGGCGCGGACCGGGCCGAGGTCGCGACCATGCTTGACCACCAATTGCACGGTCTCGCCGAGCAATCGCTTCAACAAATGCGATACTTCGGACACCACATCGGGCAATTGCAAAACTTGCGGGCGCAGCGTCTGCTGGCGCGAGAAAGCGAGCAATTGGCGGGTCAGCCCGGCGGCGCGATTCGAGTTCGACTTGATCTGCTGGATATCGTCATAATCGCTGTCGCCCGGCGTGTGGCGCATCAGCATCAAGTCGCAATGACCCATGATCGCGGTCAAAATGTTGTTGAAATCGTGCGCCACGCCCCCGGCGAGCTGGCCGACTGCCTGCATCTTTGTCGCCTGCGCTACCTGGCGCTTGAGCTTGGCTTCCTCGCTATTGTCCTTGAGCAGCAGCAGCACCGCGGCATCGCCGAGCCCGCGCAGTCCGGCCACGGTCCGCGCCACCGGCTCCCCCGTCTGGCGCTTCAAACGCACCGGTAGATCGCCCGACATCGCCGGGCCGCGCGCGTTGCGCCGCACCGCATCGGCGACTGCGGCCTTGTCCTCCTTGGCGACCAGATCACCGGGATAGGTCGGAATTTCCCCGCCGCTGATCCCGGCGGCAACGCCAAACGCCTTGTTCATCGTCAGGAAGCGCCCATCGCGGTCGACCAAGGCAAGCCCGATCGGCAGGATTTCGAGCAGCGCCTGAACGTTGGTCGAGCTGGCGAGGCTGGCCGAATCCTGCTGGTCGAACATCAGCAAGGTGCCAGTGCCGCTTTCCCCGGCCGGGTCGAGCGGGACATGCACGCCGCGCAACGGCCGGGCATGCTCCCCCTCGGCGATGAGGTGGAGCGTGCCGTCGCTCGTGGTCTGGACGAGGTCGGTGAAGCGCAACGCTTCGTCGGGCGCGACCGGGCGACCGATCGCGCGATCGGCGAATGGCTTGTTGGCGGCGAGCAAACACCCCTCGGCGTCGAGCAGCACGGCCAAAACTCCGGCCGCCGCGAGTCGCTCGCCCGTTGCGCCCGCAATGCGCTCTGCGGCAACCGCCAAGAGGTCGGGCCGCCCGGCCGGCGCCAAGCGCCACAGCAATAAGTCGCCGCCATTGCCGACGCGCAGCACATCGACCGCGACCGGCTCGCCGGCAAGCTCGAGCTGGGCGATGTTCGCGCTCCCGTCGCGCCACGCCGCCAAGCGGCATTCGGCCAGCGCTGCGGCCTGCCCATGGTCAGCGCCGAGGTCGAGCGGCGGCGGACTGTCCTCGAAGCGGTGACGGTAAGCGTCATTGACGGTGACCAATGTGCCATCGCTGCGGGTCACGGCAGCAGCGTCTGCGACCAGATCGAGCGCGGCGCCGACGAGGGTGAAATCGGGGACGTTGAGGGTCGCGATCTCCGGAGCGCGGGCGGCGCGGCGGTCGACCACGAACGTCGCCACCAGCATGGCCACGCAGCCCGCCAGGAACAGCCCGGCGAACATTGGTTCGCCGACCACCCAGAACAGCCCTGCCCCGCTCGCCGCGGCCAGCGCCACCAGCCCGGGCACAAGCCAGCGCAGGCCGCCGTCGAGCGGCTCGGCATCAAGCGAGGCAAGCTGCTGCTGAAACACTTGTTACCAGTTACGCACCCGGTCGGCGGGCGCAAGATAAAGCGTGTCGGCGAGGCTCCGGACTCAGCCCCTGAGGACGGGACGCTGGCGCCATTTGCGTCCGATCCACCAGCGCCATCCGACCAGCGACACGAGAAAACCCACCAGCGCCACGCCGAGCCCGATCACGAACAGCCCCGAGACCAGCGCCGGGGCGGCATCCGACCACAGCCAGGTGAACCAGGCATGCAAACCGGCATGGCGCGCGCGCAGCGCTTCGAAGGTCGCGAGATCGGCATGAAAGCCGAGCCGGCTGCCGACCTCAAGACTGGCGATGAGGAAGAACGGCGTGGTCGCGGGATTGCTGAGAAAAGTCATCGCCGCCGCGGTCGGAATGTTGCCGCGCATCGGCACCGACAGCAATGCCGCGCCGACGATCTGGAGCCCCGGGATCATCAGGAAAATGCCGACAAACAGCCCCACGAACACGCCGCGCGGAACCGAGCGGCGGGTGAAGCGCCACAGGTCCGATCGCCGCACGCGCTGACCGAACGGCTTCAACCAGCGGCTCTCTAGCACTTCTTCCTTCGACGGTGCGTGGCGGTCCATGAACCGCCCCCAGAAGCCGCGCTCAGCCACGGCTGCGCATGATCCGCGCCTGGTCGCGCTTCCAGTCGCGCTCCTTGATCACCTCGCGCTTGTCGTGATTCTTCTTGCCGCGAGCCAGCGCGAGCTCGACCTTGGCCTTGCCCTTGCCGTTGAAGTAGAGCGACAGCGGGACGAGGGTCAGGCCCTGGCGCTGGATCGCACCCATCAGCTTGCCGATCTCGCGTTTCTTCAACAGCAGGCGGCGCTTTCGCCGCGGCTCGTGGTTCATGTAGCTGCCATGAGCATAGACCGGGATGTGGGCATTGATGAGCACCACTTCCT
>JAJAYY010000144.1 GCA_026785965.1 Sphingomonas bacterium | reverse complement strand
CGCGCCCGCGGGGGGGGGGCGGTCGCGCCTACCTGCCCCTGGCCCCCCACGGCCGGGTCGCGCTGGTGGGCGAGCTGACGAGCGAGATCCAGCGGCTGCCCGATGACAGCCGCGAACGCCCGGTGCTCGGCCTCAAGGTGCCGCTGATCAGCGTCGATGCAATGTCGGCCTCGGCGGCGTCGAAAGTCGCACTGGCGCTCGACCGACTCGGCCTGACCTTTTGATGGCCACGGCGCGGCGCCCGTCGTTGCCGCGCCTGTTGCTGGTCACCGGCATGTCGGGGGCGGGCAAATCGACCGTGCTCGATGCGCTGGAGGATATGGGGTGGGACTGCGTCGACAATCTGCCGACCGCCTTGCTCAACGATTTCGTCCATGGCGAGCGCGCCGCGCGGCAGAAAATGCCGGTCGCGGTCGGGATGGACGTGCGCAGTCGCGGCTTCGATCCCACCGCGCTGCCTGCCTTGCTCGCCTCGATCGACGGGGTGACGCCCGAAATATTATATCTCGATTGCGCCGGAGCGGAGCTCATTCGCCGCTACGACGAGACTCGCCGCCGCCACCCGCTCGCCCCCGATCGCCCGGCCGAAGACGGCATCGCCCGCGAGCGCGGCGCGACCGCGCCGTTGCGGCAGCTCGCCGATATCGTGCTCGACACCACCGACCTGACCCCCGCCGACCTGCGTGACACGCTTCGCCAGCGTTATGGCGGCGAAGTCGACCAGCCGGTCATCACCCTCGCCTCATTCGGCTTCTCGCGGGGAATCTCGCGCACCGCAGACCTGGTGTTCGACATGCGGTTCATCGCCAATCCGCACTGGATCGACGAACTTCGAGCGCTGACCGGGGAAGATCAGGCGGTCCAGGACTATGTCGCCGAGGACCCCGCCTGGGGCGCGACGATGGACCAGATCGAGACGCTTTTAACCAGCCTGATTCCCCGCTATTGGACCGCCGGCAAATCCTATCTGACGGTGGGGTTTGGTTGCACCGGAGGGCGTCACCGTTCGGTCGCGGCAACGGTCGAAATGGCGAAGCGGTTGCAAGGCGCGGGATTTTCGCCGATTGTGCGCCACCGTGACCTCGCTTCGCTGCCGAGCGACGCGATCGAGGATAAGGTGACGCGCGAGACGGAATTCTTGGGCGGCGCGGGCATTTAACGAAGCGAGTGAGTGACCGAATGATCGGATTAGTGCTGGTGACCCACGGCCGTCTGGCGGTCGAGTTCATCACCGCCATGGAGCATGTCGTAGGCCCGCAAGAGGCGATCGAAGGCATTTGCATCGATGCCGACGACGATATGGAAGTTCGTCGCAAGGACATTGGCGACGCGATCCAGCGCTGCGACCAGGGCAGCGGCGTGATCATCCTCACCGACCTGTTCGGCGGGACCCCGTCGAACCTCGCGATCAGCCTGATGAAATCGGAGAATATCGAGGTCATCGCGGGCGTGAACTTGCCGATGCTGATCCGGCTTGAGGGCGCGCGCAAGGCAATGAGCGTGCGTGCCGCAGTGGCCGCCGCGCGCGAAGCCGGGCGCAAATATATTTCGGTCGCGAGCGAGATCCTCGGCGAGGCCGCGGCTTGAGCTGTTCGCGCACGCTTGAGATCACCAATCGCCGCGGGCTCCATGCCCGTGCGAGCGCCAAGTTCGTTACCCTTGCCGACGCCTTACCCGCCAAGGTTGAAGTCGAGAAAGACGGCAACAAGGTGTGCGGCACATCAATCATGGGTCTGATGATGCTCGGCGCGGCGCTGGGCGACACAATCACGATCCATTGCGAGGGCGAGGATTGCGCCGCCGCTCTCGACCAGCTCAGCGCGCTTGTCACGGAGCGATTCGGGGAAGACTGATGCCCCGCGAAATCACCTCTTTCTCGAACGAAACAGTCAAGCTCATCCGCTCGCTGCGCGACAAAAAGACGCGGCGCGAGGAGGGGCTGTTCCTGGCCGAAGGGCTGCGCATCCTGGCCGAGGCACGCGACACCGGCCAACTGCCCGAAATCATCGCTTATTCGGACAAGTCCCCGGTCCACCCCCTCGCCGCCGAGATCATCGCCGCGACCGAGGCGGCGGGCGGCGATGTGATCGTCACCAGCCCCGACATTCTGGCCAAGATGTCGGGCAAGGACAATCCGCAAGCGATGCTCGGCGCCTATCGCCAGCCCGACACCAGCATCGCCGCGATCGACCGTTCGACCTCGCCGTTGTGGCTGGTCGCGCAGGCGCTGCGCGATCCCGGCAATCTTGGCACCATCTTGCGCACCGGCGACGCGACCGGCGCCGGCGGGCTGATCCTGATCGACGACTGCGCCGATCCTTATTCGGTCGAGGCAGTGCGCGCATCAATGGGGGCGATCTTCACCCAGTCGGTCGCGACCGCGCGATGGGACGAGTTCGTGGCGTGGCTGCGCTCGGGGGCGGGCCAGCTAGTCGGCACCAGCCTCAACACCGATCACGACTATCTTGAGCCGACCTACCAGCAGCCCTGCTTCCTGCTGATCGGCAATGAAAGCCAAGGGCTGCCCGCCGCTTATGAAGCCGAATGCGACCTGCTGGTGACCATGCCGATGCTCGGCCGCGCCGACAGCCTCAATGCCGCGGTGGCCGCCGCGGTGATGGCGTTCGCGGTCCGCGCCTGTTGGCGCAACGCGGCGCTACCCGGAAAGGAAACGACATGAAGCTCGCTCTGACGTTGCTCGCCTCGCTGCTCATCGCCGCGTGTGATGCGCGCCGCGACGCTGCCCCGGCTCCCGACGCGCGGCCCTCCCCGCCTGCGGCCGCCGCCAACGACGCTGCGCCCGCAATGCCAGCCCCGATCGACCAAGCGCCGCCTTACCGAGCGGTCGGGACCGAGCCGGGCTGGGCGCTGACCATCGCCGACGGCCGGATCGATTATGTCGGCGACTATGGCGAGACCAAGATCAACCAGCCCGCGCTGCCGCCGATCATCGGCGGCGCCCCCAGAACATATCGCACCGCGCGACTCGAGGGGGGCATCACCCCCGGTCGCGGGCGCGGCGGGCGGGGGGCCCGGGTTTTTAGCGGTTGGGGGCGCGGGCGCGCCGCGT
>JAJAYY010000143.1 GCA_026785965.1 Sphingomonas bacterium | reverse complement strand
CGGTGGGCCCTCCCCCATGGGGAGGGGGTACGCCGCCACCCCCCTCCAACTCGGGGCGCCCCCCGGCCCCCTGCAGCACCGGGGCCGAATGCGTAGCCTGCCATATCGTTAGTCGACATCCTCGACGTCCACTTTCTCGCCGGTGACCCGCTGCGACAAAGCCGCCGCCATAAACCGGTCGAGATCGCCATCGAGCACGTCATTCGGCGCGGTCGAAATAACACCGGTGCGGAGGTCCTTTACCAATTGATACGGCTGGAGGACGTAGCTGCGGATCTGGTGGCCCCAGCCAATGTCGGTTTTCGAGGCGGCGTTGGCGTCGGCCTCGGCCTCGCGCTTCTGCAATTCGGCTTCGTAGAGGCGCGCCTTCAACTGCTTCATCGCCTCAGCCTTGTTTTTGTGCTGGCTGCGCTGGTTCTGGCACTGGACGACGATGTTGGTCGGGATATGCGTGATCCGCACCGCGCTGTCGGTGGTGTTGACGTGCTGTCCCCCTGCCCCGCTGGCGCGAAACGTATCGATCCTGAGTTCGCTCTCGTTGATCTCGATGTCGATGTCATCGTCGACCTCGGGGTAGACCCACACGCTGGCAAAGCTGGTGTGGCGCCGCGCCGAGCTGTCGAACGGGCTGATGCGGACCAAGCGGTGGACCCCGCTTTCGGTCTTGAGATTGCCATAAGCGTTCTCGCCTTTGACCAACAATGTCGCCGACTTGATCCCGGCCTGCTCGCCCGAATGATGATCGATCAGCTCGACCTTCATCCCGTGGCGCTCAGCCCAGCGCGAATACATCCGCTGGAGCATCCCCGCCCAATCATTGCTTTCGGTCCCGCCGGCGCCCGAATTGACCTCGACATAGCTATTGTTGGCGTCGGCCTCCCCCGCGAGCAGGGCAGCAACCTTGTCACGCTCGGCGCTGATGGCGAGCTCGGCGAGCGCGCGGCCGCCATCGTCGACCAGGCTCTCGTCGCCCTCGATCTCGGCCATCTCGATAAGCTCTACGGTATCGGCGAGTTCGCTCTCCATCTTGCGCGTCGCGGCGATCGCTTGCTCAAGCCGGCGGCGCTCGCGCATCACTTCCTGCGCCGCCTTGGGATCATTCCACAGGCTCGGGTCCTCGACCTGGTCGTTCAATTCGCCGAGGCGCTTGAGCGCACGGTCCCAGTCGAGGAAGCGGCGCAGCAATTGAATCGCGGCGTTGATCTGATCGATATGAGCTTGCGCTTCGGCGCGCATGGGTCGGACCTTCGAATGGAGGATGAAGCACGGGCCTAGTAAATTCCGCCCTGGTTTTGCAAGAATTCGGCGCTGTCGGTTGGCGCGCGCGGGGCGAGCGGATCGGCGGCGCGGCTCCGCGGTTTGCGCGCCGCGTCGAGTTTCTTGGCCTGGTCTTCGCGTTCGGCGGCAAGCTCGGAGCTGCGGCGGAACGAGCGTCGCGGCTCGGTTTCGGGCTGGAAGGCTTCCCAGATGACCGATGACTTGGGGTCCTCGGTTACCGGGAATGTGCCGTAGACGCGGCGGCCGGTGATGCGGTCGATCCGTACCATGCGGATGCCAGAGGGAGCGACGAACGGCGTTTTGGGCATGTCCTTGAGCGCGGTCTCGGCCCATTGCTTGAACACCGGCGCTGCGACCCGCCCACCCTGGGCATAGCTGCCCATTGGCCGCGGCTGGTCGTAGCCGAGATAGACCCCGGCAACGACATCTGGCGTGCCGCCAACAAACCACACGTTGGTCGGGCCGCTGGTCGTCCCGGTCTTGCCGAACAATGGTCGGTCAAGGCTGCGCAGCACGGTCGCGGTGCCGCGCTCGACCACGCCTTCGAGCACATGGACCATCTGATAGGCCGCCTGCGGATCGAGCAATTGGCGCGCGCGGGTAGGCGGGCGCGGCATCGCGCGGCCGTTCCAGTCGGAAGCATTGCAACCGTCCATCACCTGGCAGCGATTGTCCGACCGGTAGATCAGCCTGCCATGGCGATCCTGGACATAGTCGATCAGGGTCGGTTTCACTTCACGCCCCTGGTTGGCAAGGATCGCATAAGCGTTGGTCAGCCTGAGCACGGTGGTGTCGCCGGCACCTAGTGCGATCGACAGATAATTATCATATTTACCGACGCCGAGTCGTGCGGCGGTGGCAACGACCTTGGCCATTCCGGTCTGCGAGGCGGCGCGCACGGTCATCAGGTTGCGCGATTGCTCGACACCCCAGCGCAGGGTCTTTGGCCCGGCATAACCGCCGTCGAAATTCTTGAAGCATTTGTTGCCCAGTCCGGCGCCCTGCCACACGCAGAATGGTGCATCGACCAGGATCGAAGCCGGGGTCAGGCCATTCTCTAGCGCGGTGACATAGACGATCGGCTTGAACGCCGATCCCGGCTGGCGCAGCGCCTGCGAGGCGCGATTGTACGATGAACCGATAACATCGAACCCGCCCTGCATTGCCATCACCCGGCCGGTGTGGACTTCTTCCGCAACGAAACCGCCGCCAATCTCCGGAATCGAGCGCAGCGCATAGCTGGTCGCGCCCAATTGCTTGACGATGATGATCATCCCCGGCTTAAGCGCGCTATACGCCGAACCGCCGCCGCCGCGCCGCGCTTGCTGAGCCGCCGAGGCGGGGAGCGTGCCCGTGGTTCCGTCGCCGAACCCGATCTCGGCGCTCGATCCGGACTTGTCGAGAACGACCG
>JAJAYY010000142.1 GCA_026785965.1 Sphingomonas bacterium | reverse complement strand
GCTCCCCGCCGCGGACGTCTCGGTGCGCGCGCAGGTCAGGCCGGCGCCGCCGAGGTCCTGGATGCCCTGGACGAGCTTCGCGTCGTACAGCTCGAGGCCGGCCTCGATCAGCAGCTTCTCGGTGAACGGGTCGCCGACCTGCACCGTCGGGCGCTTGTCGTCGCTATGTTCGTCGAAGTCGGCGGAGGCCATGGTCGCGCCGTGGATCCCGTCGCGGCCGGTTTTCGAGCCGACATAGACGATCGGATTGCCGACGCCCGACGCAGCAGAATAGAAGATCTTGTCTTGGTCGGCGACCCCGACGGTCATCGCATTGACCAGGATGTTGCCGTCGTAGGCGGCATCGAAATTGACCTCGCCGCCGACCGTGGGCACGCCGACGCAATTGCCATAGCCGCCGATCCCCGCGACCACCCCGGCGATAAGGTGGCGCATTTTCGGATGGTCGGGACGGCCGAAGCGAAGCGCGTTCAAGTTCGCGATCGGGCGCGCGCCCATGGTGAACACGTCGCGCAGGATGCCGCCGACCCCGGTCGCCGCGCCCTGATAAGGCTCGATGTAGCTGGGGTGGTTATGGCTCTCCATCTTGAAGATCGCGGCCTGATTGTTGCCGATGTCGATCACCCCGGCATTTTCGCCCGGGCCGCAGATCACCCATGGCGCCTCGGTCGGCAGTTTCTTGAGGTGGAGGCGCGACGATTTGTACGAGCAATGCTCAGACCACATGACCGAGAAAATGCCGAGTTCGACGAGGTTGGGCTCGCGCCCCATCGCGGCGAGGATGCGCTGATATTCGTCGGGGGCGAGACCGTGCTCGGCGACCATTTCGGGGGTGATCATAAGCGCGCGCTCTAGCCGGGGAGGCGGCATAAAAAAACCCCCGGCGATTGCGCGCCGGGGGTCGTGGTGATGGAGAGCGCGGCGCTTATGCCTTGCAGGTCTCGGTGCCCTTGCCCGGAAGGGTCAGGGTGATCGAGGCAGCGGTGGCATCGCCCTTGAGCGAATAACCCTCGGCGATCATCGGCTCGCCCGCGGCGGCGGCCTTGAGCTGGACCGGGGTGTCGGTCTGACCAGCGCGGAAATTGGCCGAGAGATTGTCGGCCAGCCAGTCGATATAGACCAGGCTGTTGTCCTTGCAGCGATAGGTCTTGCTGGCGGTGATCGCGGGCGGCAGCACGACGTTGGCGGTCGCAGCCGCTTCGGCGGCGGCGACGTTCTCGGCTGCAGCGGCGGCTTTTTCCTGCTTGTTGCACGAGGCGAGTGCCGCAGCTGCGGCGAGGGCGAACATGATTCTTTTCATGGTCGCTATTTCGCGGGTGCAACATCGACCGTCAAGCCGAGATTGCGCTTTTGGCGTGCAGGCCATAGCATTCGCGACATGCAGGAACCGAGCAGCGACGAGCGGATACAACGCGTGCGGATTGGGCTGACCGGTCTTGCGTTCGTGTTCCTGCTCGTCCTGCTCGGCACCGCGATCAGCCGATCGAGCGACGATCCCGCGCCGACTTCGACCAATATGAGCGGACTCGCGGCGGGCGCCGAACCCGAGGAGCCGCTGGCCGAGCTTGGCGTGGCGCCGGGCCAGTCGACCACCGACAATGCCGCCGAGCGTGGGGCGAGCGAGGGCGGGGCGGCAGCCACCACGACCAAGTGAGACCCGCGACGATCGCCGCGGCGGCGGCGGCGCTGCTGCTGGGCGGAGCAGCGGTCGCGGTGCGGATCGCGGACCAGGCAGGATCGGGGGCGGACCAACCGACGCTCGCCTTGCTGACCAGCCTGCCATTGATGTTCGGCGAGCAATTCGGGATTGAGGGCGCCGGATCGGCCACGCTGACTTTGCTTGAGCAGCATTATGCCGTGGTTCCGATCGCGGTCGCCGATGCGGCGAGCCTCAAGCACCGCAAGCTGCTGCTGATGGCGCACCCGCGCGCGCAGCCCGCCGAAATGCTGGTCGAGCTCGACCGCTGGGTGCGCGCGGGCGGGCGATTGCTGTTGCTCGCCGATCCCAAGCTCGAGTGGGAGAGCAGCCGGCCGTTGGGCGACGCGCTGCGCCCGCCGCTCTATTTCGCCGACACCGGATTGCTTGGCCATTGGGGGTTGCGGCTCGACGCGCCGAGCGTCGACGGGCCGCGACTGATCAAGGCGGGGAAGTATGAGATCCTCGCCAGCTCTCCGGGCAGACTGGTCGGCAAAGGCGCGTGCGCGGTCGAGGCGGCGGGGCTGGTCGCGCGGTGCCGGATCGGGCGCGGGCAAGCGACGGTGATTGCCGACGCCGATTTCCTCAACCTCGAAGGCCCGGGCGCGCTCGACGGACCAACGGGCAATAATCGCGCCCTGCTGATCGACGAGCTGGAGCGATTCGACTTACGCTGAGAATCGCCCGCGCGCCGCTGCTCACAAGCTTATCCACAGGCTTGTCCACCAAGAACAACAGTGGAACAAGGACCAAGCTGTTGGATCGGAAGTGACGTAAATCCGCCATTGGGCATGAATTCCCTAAGTATGGCATCAAATCCCATTGTATCCCGCGCGATGATGAGTTACCAACAGTCGCTGTAGCGCGGGGCACACCTGTTCAGAGTCGGCAATCGACGCGGAGCGCACGGAAAAACCGTGCCTTTGCGAACGGGGAAGCCGTGCCGCGCGAACGGAGTGGGTCGTGGCATTAGAGCATCTGTTCCAAGGCAGTGCTTTGAACGCGGTGGACGCGAAGGGCCGCGTTTCCGTGCCCGCCTTCCTGCGCCAGGTGATCGAGCGGCGCGGCGATGCCCGCATGATCGTCCTCGCCAAGCATGACGCCTTCACCGCGCTGAGCGCCTACGATCCCGCTTACGCCGCGCTCAAGCACGCCAAGCTCGAGCGGCTTGCCGAGAAAACGGAAACCGATCCCGCCGCCGAAATCGACCATGCCCGGCGCACGATGATGGCGTTCGGCGCGACCGAGGAAGTGCCGTACGACAGTTCGGGGCGCGTGCTGATCCCGCCGATGATGCGCCGCAAGGGCCAGATCGAAGACCTCGCTTTGTTCATCGGTGTCGGCGAGACCTTTCAGATCTGGAATCCCAAACTGTTCCTGGCCGACGCCAACATTCCCGACGACATGAAGGACATTGCGCGCTTCCGGCTTGAGGAGCGCGGACTGTGACCGAGGCCGCGCTGCATGTCCCGGTGCTGATCAAAGAGGTCGTTGCGGGCCTCGCCGTTGTCCCCGGCGAGACCCTGGTCGACGGTACGTTCGGAGCAGGGGGCTATACCCAAGCCCTGCTCGGGGCGGGGGCGGGGCGAGTGATCGGGTTCGATCGCGATCCGGAGGCGAGCGCGAACGGCCCCGCGCTCGTCCCGGACGCCATTAGCAGTGGGCGCCTGACGTTGATCCATGAACGCTTTTCGCAGATGGACCGCGCGCTGGCGGCGCGTGACCTGCTCCCGGTCGACGGGGTGGCGCTCGACATTGGCGTGTCGTCGATGCAGCTCGACCAGGCGGATCGCGGTTTCTCTTTCTCCAACGATGGCCCGCTCGACATGCGGATGAGCCAGTCGGGGCAGAGCGCGGCGGAATTTCTGAACGAGGCCGACGAGGCCGAGATCGCGCGCGTCATCCGCGACTATGGCGAGGAACCACGCGCGCGCAGCGTGGCCCGCGCGATCGTTGCGGCGCGGCCACTGACCCGCACCGCCGAGCTGGCGGCGATCGTGCGCAAGGCGCTGGGCCATCACGCCGGGATGAAAAGCGACCCCGCGACGCGCACCTTCCAGGCGATCCGGATCCACTTGAACGCCGAGCTCGACGAGCTTGAGCAGGGCTTGCGCGCCGCCGAGCGTTCGCTTCGCGCCGGCGGGCGGCTTGCGGTGGTGACCTTTCACAGCCTCGAAGATCGCATCGTCAAGCGCTTCCTGCGCAGCCGCAGCGGCGCGACCCCGGCGGGATCGCGCCATCGCCCGCTGGCCGCAGCGGGTCCCCGCCCCAGTTTTGAACAAGTCGCCAAGCCGCTGTCCCCGTCGGACGCCGAGCTGGCCCGTAACCCGCGCGCGCGCTCGGCACGGCTGCGCACTGCAGTCCGCACCGATGCGCCCGCGTGGGACCAGGAGAAAGCAGCATGAGCGCGCGTGGTTTCCGGTCGGTATTCATGGTCGGGGCGATCGCCAGCGCCGCGCTGGGTTGCTACCTCGTCAGCCTGCGGGTGGCGTCGGAACGCGCCGCGCTGCAGGGCGTCGAGAATAAGATCGTCCTTGCCAAGCGCGACATCCGCTTGCTCGAAACCGAGATCGGCACGCGCGGCCGGCTGGCCCAGCTCGAGCGCTGGAACGTCAAGGTCATCCGCCTGTCGGTGCCGAGCGCGGACCAGTTCGTCGATGGCGCCTTCCAGCTCGCGACGCTGACCAAGCCCGAGCGCGCCGCGACGGTCGACGCCCCGGTGGTGCTGGCCTCGGCCCAGATTGCGCCGCGCATCCCGGTGATCAGCGACGACAGCGGCACGCCGCCGCCGCGCGCCTCACGCCCGCTCGGCGAGATGATGCACGTCGCCAGCTATTCGAAGCCGACCGCGGCCGAGATCCGCGCCGCCATCGAGCCGCGTGCGGCCAAGCCGGTCGTGCCCGCCTTCACCCCGACCGCCAAGTCCAAGGGGGCCAGTGCGACGCCGACCATCAAGCCCGCGACTGCGACGAAGCCCGTCAAAACCGCGATGGCCGACCCGCTCGCCCCCTTGTCGGCGGCGGCGCGCAAGGCCAAGAGCGGGGCCAGCGCGGGCTCGTCCCGAACCGCCTCCGCCACCACCAAGGATCCCGGCTCCCACTGATGAACGCTCCGACCCCCGCTCTCGTCGCACGGCCCGAGCGGCTCCGCCTGGTCGGACAGCGCCGTCAGATCCTGGCGGTGATGCATCAGCGCCTGATGATCGGGATGCTGATCTATGGCGGGATCGTTGCCTTGATCGTGCTGCGATTATTCTATCTCGCCGCGTTCGGGGACCATGCCGGGCGCAAAGGCGGGACGCTCGATTTTGCGCCCGAGCGCGGCGACATCGTCGATCGCGACGGCCAGGCGCTGGCGCGGACGATCGACGCGTGGACGATCGGCATCCAGCCCAAAGCGGTGATCGGCAACAAGCTCGACCTGGCGCAGAAGCTGGCCGTATTGATGCCCGAGCGCGATTCGGCGACCTACCTCGCGATGCTGCGGTCGGACCGCAAATTCTATTATCTGCGGCGCCGCGCTGCGCCGGGGCTGGTCGACGCGATCAACGCACTCGGCGAACCCGGGCTGGCGCTGTCGCGCGAGCCCGACCGGCTGTACCCGCAGACCGCGCTTGGCGCGCATGTGCTCGGCTTCACCGACGTCGACGGCAATGGCAGCGCCGGGGTCGAGCGCGCGTTCAACGACCGGCTGCGCGATCCCGCCCAGCGCGGTCAGCCGCTGACGCTGTCGATCTCGAGCAAGATCCAGCAGGCGCTCGAGCATGAGCTCAACGCCGCGATGACCGAATTTTCGGCGATCGGCGCGGCCGGGATCATCATGGACATCCACACCGGCGAAATTTTGGCGATGACCTCGCTGCCGCAGCTCAATCCCAATGCGGCGGGCAAGGGCAGCCCCGAAGCGCGTTTCAACCGCGCCACGCTCGGGGTTTACGAACTCGGTTCGACGTTCAAGCCGTTCACGGTCGCGATGGCGATGGATTCGGGGATCATCAAATCGATGGGGCAAATGTACAATTGCCCGCGCGAACTGCACATCGCCGGGCGGGTTATCAACGACACCCATCCGTTCGGACGCGCCTGCTCGGTCGCCGAAATCATGACGGAAAGCTCGAATATCGGCACCGCCCAGATCGCCCAGCAGGTCGGCGCGACGCGGCAGAAGGCGTTCCTCAAGAAAATGGGCTTCCTCGACAAGGTCGAGATCGAATTGCGCGAGCGCGGGCGGACGCTGACCCCGGGCAAGAATTGGAACCTGATCGAGACGCTGACTGTCGGCTACGGTCACGGCATCGCGGTTACCCCGCTCCATCTGGCGAGCGGCTATGCGGCGCTGTTCAACGGCGGGATTTTCCGTCCGGCGACGATCCTCAAGGTCGGCCCGGGCCACAAGGTCGGTCCCGGACACCGCGTCTTTTCCGAAGATACCAGCTACAAGATGCGGGCGCTGCTGCGGCTGGTGGTAACCAAGGGCACCGGCAAGAATGCCGACGCGCCGGGATATCGGGTCGGCGGCAAGACCGGCACCGCCGAAAAATTGCTCAATGGCCGATATACTTCGAGCGCGGTGGTGACGACCTTCGCCGGCGTGTTCCCGATGGAAGAGCCGCGCTACGTGATCGTCACCATGCTTGACGATCCCAAGGCGACCGCGACCACCTTCGGCTTCCACACCGCGGGCTGGAACGTCGCCCCGGTGGTCAGCCGCACGGTCAGCCGGATCGCGCCGATGCTCGGCGTCCGCCCGGACAAGAAGCGCGAGCCGAACATGGCCGAAGTGCTTCCCTACGTGCACGAAAAAGGCGAGTAAGGCGGGATGCGATTGGGCGATCTTGCCGGCATCGTCAGCGATTCCGTGGTGACGGGCTTCGCGCTCGACCATCGCCAGGTCGCGCCGGGCAACGTGTTCGGCGCGTTCAAGGGCGCACGCTTCAACGGCGAGGATTTCATCGGCGAAGCAGTCAGGCGCGGCGCGATCGCGGTGGTCGCGCGGCCCGAAGCATCGGTCAGCGGCGCAGCACACCTCGCCGCCGCCGAACCGCGCCAGCGCTTCGCCGAGCTGGCGGCAAAATTTTTCGCGCCTTATCCCGACACGGTGGTCGCGGTGACCGGGACCAACGGCAAGACCTCGACCGTCGAACTGACCCGCCAGATGTGGCGCATGGCGGGGCATCGCTCGGCCTCGATCGGGACGCTCGGCGTGACCACCGCCGACGACCAGGTCAAGACCGGGCTGACCAGCCCCGACATCGTCACCTTCCTTGCCAACATGGCGGGGATGCGGCGGATGGGGATCAGCCACGTCGCTTATGAAGCGTCGTCGCACGGGCTCGATCAATTTCGCGCCGAGGGCGTGCCGGTCCACGCCGCGGCGTTCACCAATCTGAGCCGCGACCACCTCGATTATCACCGTGACATGGACGCTTATTTCGCGGCCAAGATGCGCTTGTTCGATGAAGTCGTGGCGAGCGACGGCGCGGCGGTGGTGTGGGCCGACGATGCTAAATCGGGCGAGGTGATGGCGCGGGCCACAGCACGCGGGCTGAATGTGCTGAGCGTGGGCGAGGCGGGCGAGACGATCGCGCTGGTCAGCCGCTGTTCGACCCCGCTCGGCCAGCAGCTCGTGCTGCGCCATGACGGCCGCGAGCATCGGCTCAGTCTGCCGCTGATTGGCGCCTACCAGGCGGCCAACGTGCTGGTCGCGGCGGGACTGACGCTCGCGACCGGGGGCGAGTGGGCGGCGACGCTGGTCGCGATGGGCCGGATCGCGCCGGTGCACGGACGGCTCGAGCGCGCGGTCATCACCCGCGCCGGAGCGCCGGTCTATGTCGATTATGCCCACACCCCCGACGCGATCGAGGCGGCGATCGCCGCGCTGCGCCCGCATGTCGCGACTGCCGAAGGCGGCCGGATGATCAGCGTGATCGGCGCCGGCGGCGACCGCGACGAAGGCAAGCGCTCTGAAATGGGCGCGGTCGCGGCACGGCTGAGCGAGGTTGTGATCGTCACCGACGACAATCCGCGCAGCGAGGATCCCGCCGCGATCCGTCGCGCATTGCTGGCCGGAGCGCCCGGCGCGCGCGAGATCGGCGACCGCCGCGAGGCGATTGCCGCAGCGATCGCGATGGCCAAGGCGGGCGACATCGTGCTGGTCGCGGGCAAGGGCCATGAGCAAGGCCAGATCGTCGGCGACCAATTGCTCGCGTTCGATGATGTGGCGGTTGCCCGGGAGTGCGCGGCGTGAGCGCGCTGTGGACCTCAGACGAGATCGTCGCCGCGACCGGCGGGACGCTCCACGGCGCAAGGTTCGAGGCAACCGGAGTGACCTTCGACAGCCGCGAGGTCGGCGCGGGCGATCTGTTCGTGGCGATGCCGGGCAGCGTGACCGACGGGCATCAGTTCGTCGCCGGGGCGTTCGCAGCGGGAGCGGCCGCGGCGCTGGTCAGCCAGCCGGTAGAGGGTCCGCACATCCTCGTCGCCGACGTCGCGCAGGCATTGACCGACCTTGCGATCGCGGCACGGGCGAGGATCAGCGGGACCGTGATCGGGATCACCGGATCGGTCGGCAAGACATCGACCAAGGAAGCGCTTTACGCCGCGCTCGAACGCTATGCGCGCGGCGCGGGCCATCGCTCGGCCAAGAGCTACAACAATCATACCGGGGTCCCGCTGAGCCTGGCGCGGATGCCGCGCGGATCCGAATTTGCGGTGCTCGAATTGGGCATGAACCACGCCGGCGAAATCGCCGCGCTGACCCGCCTGGTGCGCCCGCACGTTGCGCTGGTCACGGCCATCGCCTCGGCGCACATCGAGAATCTGGGATCGATCGAGGCGATCGCCGACGCCAAGGCCGAGATCTTCGAGGGGCTCGAGCCCGACGGGGTGGCGATCGTTCCCGAGGATACGCCGCACCGCGACCGCCTGGTCAAGGCCGCACTGCGCCACGCCGAGCGCACCATCACCTTCGGCCGCGGCGAGGCCGACGTCACGGCGGTCCACGCGGTGCGCTCAAGCAATGGCGGGAGCCTGGTCACCGCGCGGCTGCTCGACAGCGAACTGACCTTCACCATCGCCCAGCGCGGCGACCATTGGGTGTCCAATTCCCTCGCCGTGCTTGCAGTGGTCGAGGCGGTCGGCGGCGACCTCGCCATCGCCGGGCTGGCGCTGGCCGACATGGGCGGATTGAAGGGTCGCGGCGAGCGCCACTTATTGGCGGTCGAAGGCGGGACCTATCTGCTGATCGACGAAAGCTACAACGCCAATCCGGCGTCGATGGCGGCAACGCTCGAGTCGCTCGGCGCCGAGCGCGAGGTCGAGCGGCGGATCGCGGTGCTCGGGCCGATGCGCGAACTGGGCGAGCAGGCCGACGCGCTCCACGCCGCGCTCGCCCCGGCGGTGCGCGCGGCGGGGATCGAGCATCTGATCCTCGTCGGCGCCGAGATGCCGCCGCTGGCCGAGGCGCTTGGCGATATGCTGGTGATCGCGCGCGCCGCCGATGCCGAGGGCGCGACG